>JACYMB010000388.1 GCA_015272205.1 Synechococcales cyanobacterium T60_A2020_003
AATGTAGCTGCTTCAGCCATTCTCATTAACAATTCTTATTGCGGTGACCAGGTACGTTTTTTTTATCCAAACGTAGAGCCATTCCAGCCCCACATTGCGCCGCGTGCGTCGGCAAATTCGATATAGATACGATTCGTCGGTACGCCGAGCGCCTTACTTAACTGGTCGCAAAAATCCTGGCTCATCGCTTTGGTTTGCGCGGAACTCATCTGCCCAACACTTTTAATTTCCACGTAGCAAACCGGATCGGTCGTTCCGGCAAAGGTCATCGCGACGCCGGGTTCAAACGCTGTCATCACATAGGATTCAGGTTTGCCTAGGTGTTTGGCTAAACTGGCAGACAGGGTTTTGAGCATGGACGTCACCGCCGCCGCATCGGGCGCGGTCACGGAGGATTGGACTTTGATCAGGGGCATGACTGCGACTTCTCCTAACGTTTGAGACTGAGCTGAATTCTAAGCGCATCCAGGATGATGGTGCTATTAAAGCGGATTCTCCCTAGGGGGACGTCCATCCTAGGACTTAGCCACCGTATTGCCAGCCCGTGCTTTCGAGCAACAAGGGTTCACCCTCACGATGCACACCTGCTGCAATGACTTCACCCACAAAGACCGTATGATCCCCATGCTCTACGGAACCGACCACGCGACACTCCACATAGCCGAGGGAGTCAGAAATGATCGGACATCCGGTTTCGCCTAGGTAGGATTCAATATCTTCAAATTTGTTACCCACGAGGCGTTGGGGTTTGAAAAAAGTCTGGGCGATCGCCTTTTGTCCGGCTTCCAGCACACTGAGTGCAAACACTTGGCTGGTTTTAATCATGTCGTGGGATTTGGAATCGTTGCGAACGCAGTTGACCACTAGCGGCGGCTGAAACGAGGCTTGCATCACCCAACTAGCGGTAAAGCCATTCACCTCTTCACCATCTGTGACCCCACACACATAAAGACCGTGGGGGATCTTACGCAGCATTGTTTTCTTGGCCTCTTCGTTTAGCATGGCGCTTTCCTCAATAGCCTGACATTGTTAAGTTTAGTATCAATCAGGACGCTTTCGGGCATGGGCACTTTTCAGCCCTCCGATCATCGCTACAACTGGTGGTTGAGCATCGAATGATTTCTTCAACGACGTATTTATCAAGCGTTCAATCGAAGCAACCGCTACCCTCAGCGCTAACGACTAGGCACAAACGCTATTTTTGGAGTAATGTACAGTAAATTTAAGTAAACTGAGGCAGGTCAACGAGCAATCTATATTAGATTTGAATTCGTTGGTTTTCGTTGGTTGTTGAGCCTAACTCAACCGCCTCAAGCCCCTAGGTCTGGTGCTTCCTTACAGCCCACCGTAGGTTAACCTAAGCCTTGTCGCAAATTGAGCATTCATAGAGGTTTTCCATGCTGGAGTTTGGCAATCGATCTCGCTCTCTACGTCGCCGCCGATTGGCTGAGCAACGGCAATCCTCTTCTCCATCGCGATCGAATCCGAAGCCATCTCCTTCATCTTCTAATGCCTCGGTGCGGCGA
>JACYMB010000389.1 GCA_015272205.1 Synechococcales cyanobacterium T60_A2020_003
GCAAAACTGGGGGCGATCCTCTGCGCTGATGTGAAAGCGATGAATTTCTGCCTGGGTCATCGTTGAAACCGAAGTGTTGACCGGAACCACCGCTCGCGGAATGCCATGCACGCCATAGGGGTGATCGGCCGTTCCCTCTAACGTGCCAATCAGTACGGCACCCAACAAGGTTCGCGTTTCATTAATGAGATCCGGCGTAAATAACGGGTCAGGATCGCTCGACAGTCGCGGGCCATTACTGAGAAACATCGGGTTAAAAAGCTGGGTGTTGTAGATGAGCCCCACCGCCCAGTGTCGCCCATCTTCACCTTCCAGCTTTACAAACGAGCCAAAGCCATAGTCCGTTGCCTGCGGCGGCGAATCCACCGCAAACTGATCATCTAGCTCAACGATGTAGTCACAGTGAGAGTTGGATTTGACAACTTTTCCTAAGCGCATTTTCATCATAGGCAACGCTACCGCTAGTATATAGCCTTCGCCAGTTCAGACAACGTTCAAGCGGTACAAATGTTCTAAACTCCAAAAGGTTTCCCACTGCCACCGCTGTGTCTACTCCTCAACTCAATGGAACAGGCTACACAGAGCAACAATGGGAAATGAATCGGTGAACCAAGCCTTCGTTCAGAGAACCGAGCCTGAAATTCATAGATTGGGCAAGCAAGCTTGAGCTAGGACATTGCCTGGATGATGAAATCAAAATAGGGCGCAGCCTCAGCAGCATCATCAGCACTCAGCAGTGCCAAGGATGCATCCTTCAAGCAGCGAATCGCTTCAACCATACCAGGGACGGGGACACCCAGAGAGTTATACATCTCGCGTACGCCAATCAAGCCAATCTTTTCAATCGGCTCTTTGTCGCCCGCAAGTACACCGTAGGTGATTAAACGCAGATACCAACCATAATCGCGCAAGCACAATGCCCGCTCACGATTGCCATAGGCATTTCCCCCAGGGGAAATGAAATCCGGACGTTTTCGCCACAACTGTTTGCTGGACTCATCAACAATTTTTTTCTCATTTGCAGCAAGGGTTTCGGCAATCCGAATCCGCTGCTCACCTGTTTGAAAAAATTCTTTAATGCTCGTCAGCTCTCCGCTGCTGGGGTAGCGAAGCTCGTCGTCGGCGTTAAGAATGACTTGGCTAATGACGCTCATAATTATTGCCGTGATTCTAGTGAACTCAGATCAAAATATCTTTCTCAGATACCATTACGTAGTTTAACGACTCTAGGGGACGGAAGGAAAGGGCGATCGCGTCGGATCTGCCGGAAGATCAGCAGCAAATCATTTCTTAAAATCTTCGACAATAAATTTACATTTCTTAACTATTTGAAAATCCTCCACAAAGTACACAGATCTCAAAGCTTTCGAGCCAAAACTCGTTATGCTTGACGCAAATTAAAAAAGCCCAAGGCATGCAGCACCTTGGAACAGCTCTTAGAATATTCGCAGTGCAGTATAGTCTTTAAGTCTGGATGCAAGTTACAGGCTCTCAGATGTTGATTTTTATTTCTTTGAAACTGTGATCTTGCACACGCCAGCATCCTGACCTATACTGGACGCTCGAAATAAACCATACTTTAGTAAGTGCAAGGAGGCGGCTTATCCCTGAAACATTGACCCTGACCGTCAGTTTACGAGGCACCCGCGAAGTCAGGGAGAATTGCCAGCTATTTCGACTTGCAGGACTGCTCGACGCGTTTTCCGAACCCACGTTTCGCAAGGTGATGGAAAAGTTCGCTGAGGAAAGTCCTAACAATATCGTCTTGGATTTGTCACAAATTGACTTTATCGATAGCTCTGGCCTGGGTGCGCTAGTGCAAATTGCGAAAAAAGTTCAAACGGCAGGTGGAACTCTGCAAATCGTGACCAATGCTCGAGTGACCCAAACCGTGAAGCTTGTTCGTCTAGAAAAGTTCTTAGCCCTACAGCCTTCCGTTGATGTAGCGCTGGAAAACGTGAATAAGTCAGCTTAGCATCCATAACCATCGTGGACTATGGAGAGATAATAACTGAGAAGGGGCATGAGTTCTCTGCCCTTCTTTTTTTTGAGTTACCCTCAGGATAATATCCTTCTCATGCTGAGTTTGTCGGCCTACCGCTCGCTTTTCTTTCCTCTAGGTACTGACGATCTAATGGAGGCTCAAATTCAACAGATTTCTCCTGCCGCTCTTGCCTATATTGGAGATGTCGTGTACGAGCTGCACATTCGCATGTGGTATCTCATGCCACCGAAGCAGAGTCGGCTGTACCACCAAAATGTGGTCGCTCAAGTCCGAGCAGAGCAACAAGCACATTACCTCCAGGTGTTAGAACCTAAGCTCACTGAGGAAGAACAGCGTATCGTTAAACGAGGTCGCAATGCCGCTACAAAGCTGAAACCAAAGCGACTTTCACCCACTATTTACCAACAAGCCACGAGTTTTGAAACCCTGATTGGGTATCTCTACCTTACAAATCCTGAGCGATTGACCGAGCTGCTGGGCTGTCTTCCAATCGCAACTTCTGAGTCAAATGCCTTGCTCCAGGATCATTGTCGGGACAATTTATAACGAATGGAGTCTGAAGCCAGCCATGTCCGCCAAGAAAAATAAGCCGTCCTCAAATCGTTCTTCCTTTAAAGGGTCTACGTCAGGTTCTTCTGATAAACCTCGGCGCAAAGATGGACATAAGTCCGCAAAACCAGGGTCTGGAAAACCCAATCGGCGATCGCGCCCTGGTCGAGAGGACGAATTTGAATCCCCATCGCCAGGAGAGTTTACCAAACCCAAGCACACTTCCTCACCCAAGCGCAGGTCTAAACTGCCGGGATCAGCCCCCAAAAATCCGGATTCTCTGACATTTGCATCTTCTAGCGATCGTGCTCCCCGTCAGGCTTTCGTATCCCAGACTACGGTTAATGCCCCTACAGATAGCCCGGAGGCAGACGCCGATCTCCTCTACGGACGGCACAGCGTTTTGGCAGCCTTAGAGGGCGATCGCACCCTGAACCGGATCTGGATAACGTCCCGCCTGCGCTATGATCCCCGTTTTCATCCTTTGCTGATCCAGGCGAAAGCAGCCGGAGCCGTCATTGATGAAGTGGATCATCGTCGATTAAGCCAACTCACCCAAGGCGCAAACCATCAAGGAGTCGTGGCTCAAGCTGCACCCTACGAGTATTTAGAGTTTGAGGAACTGGTGCTCAAAGCTAAGAACAGTGAGGATTTGCCGCTTTTGATCGCCGCCGATGGCATTACTGATCCCCACAATCTCGGAGCTATTATCCGGACGGCAGAAGCGCTAGGAGCCCAAGGACTCATCATTCCGCAGCGACGCTCCGTGGGGATCACCTCTACGGTGAGCAAAGTGGCCGCCGGAGCTTTAGAAACTTTTCCGGTCACAAGGGTTGTCAATTTAAGTCGAGCCTTGGAACAATTGAAGGAAGAGGGCTTCTGGATCTATGGCACTGCTGCCAATGCCGGAAACCCAGTGCATCAGGTCAAGTTTGATCGAGCGGTGGTGCTCGTGATTGGCTCCGAAGGAGAGGGGTTAGCCTTACTCACTCAACGCCATTGCGACGCGCTCGTTTCAATTCCACTCTCTGGGCGCACACAAAGTTTGAATGCTTCCGTTGCTGCGGGTATGGTGCTTTACGAAGTATTTCGTCAGCGTTGGTCTAACACAGTTCATCTCGATACCTTTACAAGCAAAAGTGCAACGGAGTATAACAAAGCTTGAACATTCCTTAACAGACAGCGCAAGTGTTCGTTGAAAACCTCTAGGCTGGTCGAGCTTATGAAAGAAATTTGGCTGAGTTTGTTAGAACTTCTGGGAAAAGCATGGTGGATTGAAGTAACGACTGATAGTCCTCGTTGTTCCTATTTCTTCGGGCCTTTTGCCAGTAAGCAAGAGGCCGAAGCAGCTCAATCTGGCTTCGTTGAGGATTTGAAGGGTGAAGGTGCTACGAATATTCGTGTCCAGATTCGACAGTGCAAGCCTGATCCTAAGAAGTTAACGGTCTACGACGAGGCGGTGGATAGAAACTTTCCAATGACGGTTTCGCCTATGTTCAGTAGCTAGGATGGTTCTAGCGTTGTGTATCAATCGAAGGACTTTCTATGGAATCTGGTGAACTCCTGACTCTCATTATTTTGCTTATTCCTGGCTTGGCTCTGTCCATTGCAGTGATGGGAATCTTTGCTGCGGGAGGCTAATACCACCGCAGACTGCTTGGCGTTCTTAGGACTGCGATCGCGTTTCCTCTATGAGCGCCATTCTCGTTAAGCTGCGCCCACAGTCTTTCCCGTGTGATAGATAGCCCTGACGATTGCTCCCATTAAGCTGTCGTTTGGTTCAGTCTTGGCTTGGGCGATCGCTATAGTGGAAAGAGGAGGTATTTGGGTCTTCACTGTTCCTTACGTTGTTCTAAATAGGTAGGGAATCGGTTCAGTGTTCCGTACGGGAGGAGAGAGCAAACGCCATGAATTTAAAGCGAATTGGGCATGTTGCCATTTGTGTTGAAGATTTGGATCGCGCAGCGCAATTCTACCAAAATTTGGGTATGGAATTGGTTTGGAAAGATCCAGACTGGGCTTATCTCAAAGCTGGTGAAGATGGTTTGGCGCTCCTGAGTCCCAGTTACGCTCAGGCAGGGCCTCACTTCGGTTTTATTTTTCATGAACGTGCTGAAGTAGAGTCCGCCTACCAGCGGCTTAAGGATGAAGGGGTTCATGTAACTGATGTTCACGAACACCGGGATGGCACGGCTTCGTTTTACGGTCGTGATCCCGATGGGAACTGGTTTGAGTATTTATACGAACCGGTGGCAGTTACTGCATAGTCCCAGTGATCACAGCCTAGGATCACGTGGCGGTCAGGCGATAGTCCTCGAAGGTAACATCATAGCCCTTGCCATCGGGAGAGGCGCACATCAGGCCCACTTGAACGTCGGGTTTAGCTGGAACGTAAGCAAATCTGAGCAGCATGGCCTCATCATCTGGTGTGGATTTCTACCAGATGTGGATGGCTTCTTGACGTCGCTCTAGGCGCAAATAGAGTTTTTCTGGCGGAGTGTGGAGGGGAGCAACAGACCAGTCGGAATACGTTTGTGTAACGATAGCGCTCACATACTGCACTCCTCCGGCATACTCAATTCTGGTTTTGATCCAGTTTTTTCATCAATCCGCAGCATGAGTCCGGCCTGGTCGTAAAGATCAATGTAAGAGCTGCGGATGTAAACCTCTACGTCGAAATCTCCAGAGACCGTATCAAAGTAAAAATGCCCACTATCGCGGATAAAACCGTAGTGGGTTGTGCGCCAAAAGTCCGTTTTAGGCGAGGTTTTGATGTAAATTTGGCGATCGCCCTGAGACCATTGGGGAGGTTCGTTCAGCCATTGCATAGTTAGGGAATGTCCTGATGCTAGGGGTTTGCTCGTGTCCATACCAGAAGTGCGCCAATGACCATAGCAACTGCCATGATGGTGGCAGCCAGGGTGCGTTCTAGACTGCCTTGGGTTTGGGTGAGGGGTGACTCGCCCTTTCCCCCCAGCAAGGCTTGCATTGCCGCAAGGCTTTCCTGAGCTGTTGCTTGATTACGGGTCGATTCAAAGGGGATTTCGCCTTGATCGGTCTTTAGATAAACGGTGTAAATCGTATAGGTGCGATCGCCATCATTCGCGGATCGGACTTTCTCCTCAAAACGGACGTTTGACACCTGCATCGAGCGCTGAGGACGACTGAGCAACCCATACAGCAGCGTTTGCTCCTGTTGACAGACAACACTAGTAGAGAGGCGATCGCACCGAAAGCGCGTGGTGCCCGTTTGGGTGATCACAAGGGCAAGGGGCAAGCCTATACCCAGGAGAATTAGAAGTCCGTATCTCAGCATAATCCTCCGAAGTGTAGATAGCGATGCGGTACAGTGCAGGAGATACTGAACTCGTTTTGGTGTTATGTCGCACTAAGGTTTCTTGAAGAATCGTTTTTTGCAATCTTAATGGCGGCAGGCTTCATGTTTCACGAAACCCCACAGCATCTACCTACCTCCAGGGTAGAGGGATACCCGCTTTTTGACTCAAGCAATTCGGTGGATTAGAGCGTTGGAATGAAACGGTTGAGCGCGTGGTTGCCTAAGCTAGATCGACGGGTTTGGGTGTTATCGGCAGGGCGGCTGCTATCGCAGATTGGCAATGGCTTTGTGCTGTTCTATGCCCCTATTTTCTTTGTGAATCAGGTAGGGCTCCCGGCAACCCTGGTTGGCATTGGCATTGGTAGCGGATCAATTGCGGGCATTTTCGGACGGATTCTCGGAGGCTCCCTTTCAGACTCTCCTCGATGGGGGCGGCGATTTACACTTTTGCTATCAGCGGTCATTTCTGCGATCGCCGATGTTGCCTTAGCAATTTCGAGCGATTTTTCGCTGTTTCTAATCGGTAATTGGCTGATGGGGCTTGGGATTGGTCTGTATTGGCCTGCAACCGAATCGGTAGTTGCGGATCTCACTCTCCCTGAACAGCGGAATGAAGCCTTCGCCCTCGTGCGCCTCGCCGATAGTATCGGCCTCAGTTCAGGGGTGATCCTGGGGGGATTGCTGATTAGCCTCACGGGGATGTATCGTCTGCTGTTTGTGCTGGATGGCCTATCCTACGTGATTTTTCTTGGCATCATTTATGTCGCAATCGCCGAAACCTTGCAGAAATCAGACGGTTCCCCAGCGTCCTTCTTTGGGGGATGGGGGCCAGCGCTTCGCGATCGCACGTTGTTAATTTATGTCGTCGTCAATATGCTGTTCACCAGCTATCTCGCCCAGATTCAAAGCACCATGCCCGTGTACTTTACCCAAACGGTCACCTATAGGGAACAAACGGGTTTCCCAGAAGCGATCCTGAGCCTTCTATTCACCTGGCATGTGGTGTTAACAGCAATGTGCCAGCTTCCAGTCGCCCGCTTCCTCAATCGATTTCGCCCAGTGCAAGCGTTGATAGCCTCGGCTCTATTCTGGGGCATTGGCTTTAGCTTGATTTGGGTCACGGGTACAGCCGTTAACGCGGCTTTACTGTGGGCGCTACTTGCCTTAGCGGTGATGGCGATCGCCACGGTTGCCTATACCCCGGTTGCGTCTGCCTTAGTGGTCGATTTAGCACCCAACGACCAGCGGGGCGTGTATTTATCCATTAATTCCCTCTGCTGGGCGGTGGGATATATGCTAGGGCCGTCCTTGGGCGGATGGGCACTCGATCAAGCCCCTTGGGTGGTGGACAGCTTTTGGATTGGGTCTGCTCTGAGCGTTTTAGGGGCGATCGCCATCCTCCTAGTTCTGGATCGGCGCATCAAGGCAACTGAACAGAGTTGAACAATTTTTAAGCTGACGGCTTTCCGGTTCTCTCTCGCTAGGATAGGGCTAACGTTCGCGATGTGCGGTGACGTTAACAGATTGGGAATTCTAGTTTTATGGCAACCGCGACAGTGGTTGAGATGTGACGGTTGAGATATGGGGGACTGTCTATGCCTTCAAGCTGGAACGCAATTTATCCTTGGATTCAATCTGCGCTGATTACCAGTCAGTCACCCGACGATTTTTGCCAACAGGCGATCGCCCAAATTGCCGCCACCTATGATGCGGAGGGATGGTTATGGATTGGGATTGACGATCCCAGCACCCTTCGGGTTTACCGCAGCCATCGTGATTCATCGCTCGGTGATCCAGGTTGGTCATGGGATGAAGGCTTTCCGCTGCAACGTTTCCAGCGTCCCAATGGCGACTTGGTGCTTCCCCTCCTGCATCCCATGCAGCCAGCCTCGCCCAACCAGGATCGCCAAACCCAAGGCATAGCGCTTCAGCTTCGCCGCCGATCGATCCCCGCCGCTGAATCCGACTCATCCCCCTCGGTGGTACTGACCGCCGATCAATCCCGGAATGCCGTGTATGGGTGGAGTGCGGATGAGCTGGAATCGCTGGAAATCGTTGTTCGTCAAGTGAATCTCGCTTACAACCTTTTTCTAGCACGGCAGCAGACCGATCAGGCTCGCCAGCAGATTTCGCTGCTCAGTCGCACCGCCTATCTCCTCAATTCAAACCTGCCGTTGGATACCCAGGTAACCCAACTCCTGAACGACTGGGGATTCAGTATTGGGAGCGATCGCGGATTTATGCTGCGTCGTCGCGATCGCATCCTCGGATCTCTCGCCACGTGGAACATGGACGAAGTGTTCCGGCCTCCCGTCCAATCCGCTGAAGGCTATGAAAGCAGCCTCTGGCAAGAAACGATTGAGCTATTCGAGGAAGGAGCCGCATCCCATCTAGAGGTGTATGCCCCTGAAGGAGAAACGGTTGCAGAGGATTTACAGCAGTGGTTGGTCAGTCAAGGCTGTCGTTCAGGCGTGCTACTGCCGATTCACATTCGCGGACAGTTTCTAGGGATCGTGGGGTTGCTTGCCTCTGTTCCACGCCAACCGTATCGCGTCGATGAATTGCAAATTTTGCGCCAAGCGGTTGAGCAACTGGCGATCGCCGTAGCTGGGTTGTATCACCCGGTGGAACCGCTCGTTGGCTCTTGGAGACAGACGGATCTCCAAGGTGATCCGCTGACCGGATGCGAAACGCGAGCCGTCTTAGAACAAACGCTCAAGCAACTTCCCACCCAGCCCGAATGGGGATCAACAGAGACCAGTCTGGTTCTGTGTAATCTAGACTACTTCAAGCTGGTGAACGATACCTATGGATACAGCGTGGGCGATCAGGTTTTGAGGGATGTTGCCCAGCGTCTGCGATCGCAGCTCCGCCACGGCACAAAGGTTTATCGCTATGGCGGCGAAGAATTTGCCATCCTATTAGGCGATACCCCAAAGGACGCTGCTATTCGGGTGGCTGAGCGACTACGCTGGGTGATTGGGAAACCACCGCTCCGAACCGCCTTTGGAGAGGTTTCCATTACAGCGAGTTTCGGAGTTGCCCAACTGCTTCCCGACCACGATCCAGATGCCTGGAGCCTGCTTCACCGTGCCGAATCGGCAGTGGAACAAGCCAAACGTCAAGGCCGAAATCAAGTCGTTGGCCAATAACCTCGGGAAATGTCGCATCAAACCTAGAGGTTCATAGCCTGGTAAAGTTCCCCCACATCTTCTAAGCGCATTCGCGATCGCACCCCCAGGGACAAGGGCGATCGCACCCCTCGGTTTAGATGTTCAGCCGCCGCGCAAGCAATCATGGCGGCATTGTCGGTGCAGTAGCGCATGGGAGGAAAGAGGACGCGAATATCATAGGGCTGAGCCGCAAGCTCTAACTGGTGCCGCAAGCCTCGATTGGCCGCGACCCCCCCCCCCACAGCAATCGTCGTTAGCCCATAATCCACCGCACAGGCAATCGCCCGCTTGGTTAGAGACTGTGCCACGGTTGCTTGGAAACTGGCCGCCAGATCCGCAAGGGGCAAGTCGTCAGATTCCGCCTGAAGTTTCTGAGTCAAGCGCAGTACCGCTGTCTTCAACCCGCTAAAGCTGCAATCGTAGGGATGAAAGCCGCCCCCTGGCAGCGAAATTCGTCCTTCAGGGAGCGGAAATGCGGTCGGGTCACCTGTTGCCGCCAGTTTGTCAATCACTGGACCGCCGGGATACCCCAACTGGAGCAAACGCGCCACCTTGTCAAAGGCTTCTCCCGCCGCATCATCGCGCGTTTGTCCTAGAGTTTGATAAAGACCGCAGGCTTTCACGTAAATAAAGCTGGTGTGGCCGCCAGATACAAGCAGACACAGAAACGGAGGTTGCAACTCCGGATCGGTCAGGTAGGACGCATAGATGTGACCTTCCAGATGATGCACCCCCACAAACGGCTTTTGGTGAAGCATCGCCAAGGTTTTAGCCGCCGTAGCCCCGACCAGCAATGCACCGACTAACCCAGGGGCGACGGTTGCCGCTACGCCATCAATGGCCTCCCAGGAAAGCTGTGACTCTTCTAGCGCTTGGGCGATCGCCCAGTTAATGCCTTCCAAGTGCTGACGAGAGGCTAGCTCCGGCACCACACCCCCATAGGGCTGATGAAGCTGAATTTGCGACGAAACCATACTGCTGAGCACTTGGCGATCGCGCGCGATCGCCACCGCCGTTTCATCACAACTTGTTTCAATTGCTAAAACAATCGCCATAAATTTGACACAGATCAGGTAAGTTTGGAGTCAGTAAATTGTTTTGAATGCGAGGATTCAAGCATCGAATCGCAATGAAGTTGGGTGAACATCAAATGTCAATAGTTATTAATAAAATGATACCTAAAGACATAAACAGAGGGCGATCGCTCGATAAAGTTAATCCAATTTCAGGAATCGCATAGGGTGCTTATCCTCTTCATGAACAGGTCAAACTTTACTGGGATTACCCAGGAGAGTATGATTGCTCTGATGACTTAAATCATTTGTACAAACAGCTTAATTTTTGTACAAAAAACTTTGTTTTTCGTAATAAAGGGAAACAATTCCATGAAACGATTGTTTGCTCTGCTGCTAGTTGGTTTTCTCTGGTTCAGCTTTGCACCTCCGGCATCTGCGGATGTCGCAGGTTTGACACCTTGTAAAGATTCGGCTGCTTTTGTTCAGCGCGCTAAAAATGCAGCAACTCCCGCTGCTAAAGCTCGCTTTGAAAAGTATGCAGATGCTGGCCTTCTCTGCGGTTCTGATGGGCTTCCCCACTTGATTGTAGACGGTCGCTGGTCCCATGCTAGCGAGTTCCTGATCCCAAGTTTGATGTTCCTGTATATTGCGGGCTGGATTGGCTGGGTCGGACGTGCCTACCTCATTGAAGCTCGCAAGAGTGGAAACGCAGAGGAAAAAGAAATCATCATCGATGTGCCGATGGCACTCAAGGTGATGCTGACCGGATTTGCTTGGCCTCTAGCAGCCTTCGGAGAGTTCAGCAGCGGTGCGCTCACAGTAAAAGATCCCGAAATTACGGTATCTCCTCGCTAAACGCATCCGTTCAACGTCTGAGTTCTTAAACCTTCTGGAGATCACGACATGCAGTACTTTCTAAAGTATCTCTCGACCGCGCCTGTCCTGGCGACCATTTGGATGTTTATCACGGCTGGCATTTTGATTGAATTCAATCGTTTTATGCCGGACATGCTATTCACTCCTTTCTAGGTTGCATCTAGGACTAGGAATGTAGGACATACGACTGACCCGTTGGGACATCGCTATCTTTGCTGAGCAAGGAATAGCCATTTCCAAAGGGTATCCGGTCTTTTTGATCAGGAGGTGAGTCCCTTGAGGTGTTGCTCAGGTATTGAGAACGTTCTTGCGGGGATCACCTCCTCAGTATTGATGAGGGATTCAGTGCGCTGGACGACAACGGCATGATCCCAATTTTGAGTTTTCAGTGTTGAGTTAGCGTTATGCCATCAGCAATTCCAGCATTATGTCTGTCAGGCATGGGTAGCCAAAGACAGCATTAAGAATTTGATATAGACTGTTCCATGCATTGAGCCGCGTCTTGAGGATTTCCCCAAATCACGTGCTCATGCTTATAGATAGCAATGCCGGGTTTCGCCCCTTTCGGCTTGTACACATGTTTGGGAGCCGTGTAAATGACCGGAACCCCATCACTCTGGCGGGCACGGCTATAGTAGGCGGCCAAATTCGCCGTAAATTTTAGATCGGCCTCATCTGGCACCATCCCCGGCTCTAGACGCAGCAAGAGGTGGCTCCCTGGTATTTCCTGGGTATGGAACCAAAGATCATAGTCTGTGGCGACCCGGAAGGTGAGGTGGTCGTTTTGGCGGTTGTTGCGACCAATCAGCACGTCTAAACCATTTGGGGTGGTGTAGTGAAGAAAATTGACAGATGGATCGGTCGAGGACTGCCCCGGTCGATAGTCCGCATCCGTTACGTAGCCCTGCTGAATCAGTTCACTACGGATATCCGCCAGGGACTCTAAATCCTCCGGGGTCTGGTAGTGATCCAGTTGGGCGATCGCCACCTCAACCTGCTGTAAGTATTCAATCTCCGCCATCACATCGGCTAGGAGTGGTTGAATAGCATCGCGCGATCGCCGTAACTTTTGGTGACGTTTGTACAAGATTTGTGCATTCTGAACTCCGGTTTTGTCAGGATGAAGCTTGATTTGCACCTGTTCTCCGGTCTCAAAATCCGGTAGGGAAATTTGGGTCATTCCGGGCGTCCATTCATGGACATAGGCCATCAGTAAATCGGCCTGTTCGCGGTACTGGTCTGCATCGCCAGACTGCTGGAGGCGACGTTCAAAGTCTTGCTTCTTGGTCTCTAGCTTCTTGAGGGCGGCGGCTACTTTTTGGCTGATTTGGTGACGCAGTTGGGTAAAAACTTGCTGGTTGCGTTGGTGGAAGTAGTACTGATGCACGAGCGTTTGTACCGACTCCACCGGTTGAGTCATCATCCATCCCATCACGGTGTACCCCGTCTTCGTCCAACCGGGATAAAATCGCTCATCTTTCAGCATTTTTAACCAGAATTGCCATTGAGTGAACAGTCCATTCCACTCTGCATCGGTTAAGCTTGAAGTAGGTTGATTAACGTCCAATTCCGCCGCCTGAATCATGGATTGCACTAGGTTGGAACTGAGTCCACGATAGCTATTCAAGAGGTTGCGGCGGAGCGATCCCGGTACAAGGCTGATGCGATCGCGCCATGTTTCAAAGGACTCTTCCAAACTCGGCCGAGCATCCGTCAACGATGGAGGGCGTTCGTAGGGTTGTCCCGTTTGAATTTGGCGCACGCTCGACTGTTTGGCATTAACCTGATGGGCTGCTGTAATGACGAGATTGTCAGCATTTGCCAAAATCACATTGCTATACTGCCCCATAATTTCAACGTACAGATGCCAAAGCACAGGATCACCCGGTCGCTTCGCAAACTGAACATTTAACACCCGTTCCCACGGATCAAGAGGGGCGATCGCCGTTAATGTCAACCCACCTAACTGATGCTTTAGCTGCTGACTAAAGGTAAACGTATCCGGTATCCGGGGAGGTGGTTCACCCATGCTCAAATGAGCGGCCTGAGGATGCCAGCAGAGATCTAACCATCCCCGTCGATCCAACGTACGGAGATTTAAAGCTACACAAAAGCGATCGCGTTGATAGACCTGTTCTAATCGTGCCGGAACCCAATCTCGGCGTAACTCACTACAAATCGCTGTTAAGGTCGTCAGGTCAACAGGTTGCATGGCATCTTAAGCGCAATCTCTGCACAGGAAACGATAGGATTTTAGGGTCAAAGTACGCACAAGCGGCACGTAATAGCGTATAACCTTGTGTAGGGTTTAACTTGTAGTATCAAGTTATCTTCGTCACGTTAGAAGTTGCTAACATGCGTATTATGCGAGTTATCACTGAACTATCAGTTAAAACACCGAGTTTTTTCAGAATGGAGACGTTACCTGGTTAGGTTAGAGTCGCTCTGATTTGAATGGGTAACCTACAAAGTTAAGGAGAGTCGGTGCATTCTGCATTCATTGCACTCATGCGCGATACGCTCTGAGGATTCATGCACGCCCAACTCATTGATATTGGATTCAACTACACCATTGTCGCCCGAGATATCATTGCCATCATGAGTCCGGACTCTGCGGCAATTAAGCGTGTAATTGCCGATGCTCGCGATCGGCAGCAATTGAACGATACCAGTGAAGGACGGATAGTTCGATCTGTCATTATTACGGATCCGTACCCTCCTGTCTCTGATTGGACATCTTTTACCTCGCCTACCATCACTCCATTTTCACGGTCACCAAAGGCACTCAGCACTGGAGAAGAGCGGAAGGTTATTTTGTCTGCCATCCAGCCAGATACCCTCTCCAATCGTTCTGTGCTTAAGCCACTCAACCGCCAATCTCGTCTTTCTTCGGCTGAGCCGCTTGCTGTTATGGATATTAAGTTGATCAACATTGGATTTGGCAATATTGTCTGCGCCAACCGTGTTGTTGCCATTGTTAGTCCAGAGTCTGCACCCATTAAGCGCATCATTAGCGACGCGCGCGAGCGGGGACAATTAGTTGACGCAACCTATGGTCGCCGAACTCGGGCTGTGATTGTAACAGACGTGGGGCACATTATCTTATCGGCTATCCAACCGGAAACAGTCGCCCACCGCTTTGTGAGTCAGAAAGAGTCCAGTTGAGGTTTCCGATTCGGTTGAAATCTTCCGCGATTGGCATCAATCGATCAATGCTGTATTCGTCGCGACCAGGGTGAGCGATCGCCAATATTCCAAAACTGGCGATCGCCCTAATTTGGTTTCGACACCGATCGTTGTCCGATCCCAATCCCACTCGTGATACCTAGAGGCGGCGATCGCCCCTTGATTTGTCGCCAGATTTTAAACCAGCGCTATAGTTTGAAAAAGTGGAATGCATATTGAGACTTGGGGACAAAAGTAATGATCCCCAAATCTTGCTATCGCAATCCTCTATATCCGAAGATGGACTATATTGTAGCCATTGCCCGTCGTCAAACGGCATGGGGATCGGTTCAGGAGCCCCTAGCCGATTGTTTTTCTATTTAGGGTAAGGGTTACGCCAAAGCAACACGACTAGGATGAAACCAAGTATGAAATCTGGAAAACTCATCGTACTCACAGGGCCGAGTGGCGTGGGTAAGGGAACCCTCCTCAAGCTACTTCTCCAACGCCATCCTGAGCTGTTTCTCTCCATCTCGGTAACGACGCGATCGCCCCGCCCAGGTGAGATCAACGGACAGCACTACTTTTTTATTGAGCGCCATGAGTTTGACCAGATGATTACCCGTGGTGAGCTCCTAGAGTGGGCCGAGTTTGCAGGGAACTACTACGGCACCCCCCGTAAGGCAGTAGAACAACACATTCAGCGGGGGGATTGGGTCATTCTGGAAATTGAGCTATTGGGTGCGCGCCAGATTCGTGCGAATTTCCCCGACGCTTTCCAGATTTTCCTCTTACCACCGTCCCTAGACGAACTCGAACGGCGCGTACGCGATCGCGGTCATGATTCGGAAGAGGCGATCGCTCGACGGCTGAAGCGGGCAGCCTCCGAAATTGCAGCAGCCGATGAATTTGATCTCCAAGTGGTAAACGATGATCTGGATGCCGCGCTTCACCAAATTGAAGACGCCCTGTTCGCAGAATCGCCCACCGTTGAATTTTGTGTCGTTGGATAAGTAACGAGCATGGAGGGATTCGAACCCCCGACACTCAGAACCGGAATCTGATGCTCTATCCCCTGAGCTACATGCCCTTATCTAACTTGCGAGTATAACACATCCACTCCTATCCGAAATTAGGTTATGGCCTATCAATTGCTTTTTGTGTGCCTCGGCAACATTTGCCGATCGCCCTCTGCTGAAAACATCATGAATCATCTTTTGGTTCAACGGCAGCTTGACGATGCGATTCTCTGTGATTCGGCAGGCACATCTAGCTATCACATTGGCAGCCCTCCCGATCGGCGCATGACGGCGGCGGCTCGCCAGCGTGGCATTATCCTGCGGGGTGCCGCGCGGCAATTCAAGCCTCAAGATTTCGAGGAGTTTGACCTGATTCTGGCGATGGATCGAGAGAATTACATTGATATCCTATCCCTCGATCCAGAAGGACGCCATCACAAAAAAGTGAAGATGATGTGCGAGTTCTGCCGTACCTATCCTGATCGTGAAGTGCCAGATCCCTACTACGGAGGGGCAGAGGGCTTTAACTATGTCATTGACCTGCTGCTAGACGCCTGCGAAGGACTGCTAGAGGCAATTTTGCAGGAAACGGCGATCGCCAATCCCGATTAGCGGTAGCCCCCATCAAGCTATAGCGCTAGCCATATCGGTTAGGACATTTTGGTGGGGCGGCGAAGACGCCCCA
>JACYMB010000390.1 GCA_015272205.1 Synechococcales cyanobacterium T60_A2020_003
AAGACCTAGCGATCTGTCGTCAGCTCGGGGATGTCCAAGGGGAAGGCCAAACCCTGGCGAATCTCGGTGTACTCTACGAACACCAAAACCAACCCGACCAAGCCCTAGATCTTTGGCACCAAGCCCTCACCAAACTCCACCCCGACTCTCCTAAATACGCCACCGTCAGCCAATGGATTCACGCCGCTACCCAACCCCGTCGTCCCGATTGGCTCGGCTGGTTCCTTTCCCTCGGCATCGGTCTATTTCTGCTCTGGAACTTGATCAACCGCCACTGGCTCATCGCCCTTTTCAGTTTCCTAATCCTCATCGGCTGGTACACCTTCCGCCGCCGCCGCTAACCCCTCCACCCCTCCACCTCTTAACACCAACGACTAGCCCAACCGGATGATCCCCAATGATCTCAATTGCATTTAGCGTGATCCCCAAGGGTGATTTCTGCATTTCGATCACAAGAAATATTAAAAAACTATATCTAAAGCTACAAAAAAGGGAATCATAAAACTATGGGGATCAGATCCTGTTTATCCACCCACTACTACGGCTGATCCCTGAGGAGTTTTTTATGGACCACTCGATCCTTGCCGATGCCAGCCAACGGCTAGAGAAAACCCTGCGCTACGTGTCGGTTCCCGATGATTTGATTGAACGCTTCAGGCACCCAAAGGCGAGTCTGGCTGTATCGATTCCCGTGCGAATGGATAACGGATCGCTGCGTGTCTTTCAAGGCTATCGAGTTCGCTACGATGACACCCGTGGCCCCACCAAAGGCGGCGTGCGCTACCATCCCAACGTCACCATGGACGAGGTGCAGTCCCTAGCCTTTTGGATGACCTTCAAGTGTGCAGCCTTGAACCTACCCTTTGGGGGAGCCAAAGGCGGAATTACCCTCGATCCCAAAGAACTCTCAAAATTTGAACTAGAGCGCTTAAGCCGAGGCTATATCGATGCGATCGCCAACTTTATCGGCCCCGATGTAGACATTCCCGCCCCGGATGTTTACACCAATCCGATGATCATGGGCTGGATGATAGATCAATACAACATCATCCATCGTCAGATTACGCCTGCGGTGATCACCGGAAAACCTGTAGCCATGGGCGGCAGCCTCGGACGGGAAACCGCAACCGCCATGGGAGCTTTCTTCTCGATTCAGGACATGATGGCGAAGTTGGGACGGAATCCGGAAGATACCACCGTCGCAGTTCAAGGATTTGGGAATGCCGGAGCCGTTATCGCTGAACTGCTGTTTCGAGCTGGCTATCCTGTCGTGGCCGTGAGTGATTCCCGTGGAGCTGTCTACGTCAAAGGGGGACTCGATATTCCCAGTATTCGCCAGTTCAAGGAATCGAGTCGGGGGGTGAGAGCGGTGTACTGTCAGGGAACAGTATGCAGCGCTATCGAGCACGAAGCGATTACCAACGAGGAACTGCTAGAACTCGACGTAGACATCTTAATTCCAGCCGCGTTGGAAAATCAGATTACCGAGGAAAACGCCGATCGGATCAAGGCTCGCTATATCTTTGAAGTGGCGAACGGCCCCATTACCTCAGCAGCCGATTCAATTCTTGAAGTCAACGGGGTTCAGGTCTTTCCCGATATTCTGGTGAATGCGGGCGGCGTGACCGTGAGCTACTTTGAATGGGTGCAAAACCGCAGCGGCTTCTATTGGTCGCTGGAGGAGGTGAACAGTCGCCTAAAGGATCGGATGGTGGAAGAAACCGAGCGGATCTGGGCGATCGCCCAAGAGTTCAAAACCTCGATGCGAACGGCGGCCTATATCCATGCCCTGAATCGCTTAGGGGATGCGGTAAAAGCTAAAGGTACGCGGGATTACTACATGAGTTAGCCGTTTGGGGAGCCAAAAATATTGCATCCTGAGGTGTATGTTCGCGAATCCAATAGCAGGTCTTGACCCAAACTCTGCCTTCATCTAAGGTAGACGCTGGGAATGTCCTTAACCCCGCAACGTCTTGCTGAAACGTTGTCCAGTGGGTTAGACACAGTAGAGTTACTACGATCCACGCTAAACCGTTTCGAAAGGTCTGGGCGATCTGGATTTGCTGAAACTGGCAGAGTAAAAGCAGATAGGTCGTCAACCGGATCATGACATCTCCCAACCGAAAGGGATAGTATTGCAAAAAAGATCCGGTGGTATCAAAGGGAGCGATCGCCAATCCTAAACCAAACGGGATTAAGCTGATCAATGTCCATTCTGCTAACTCAAACTGAGCAGCGATCGCCTCCCCTGGTTTCTTCGGATATTGGAACCGCAACCTGACCATACACAGACTAAACAGAACCAGATAGACCATCAACCTCAGCCATGCTTCCCATGACCATCCCAAGGGATTCATTAGCACTGTAGAGGTCTACTTAAAAAGCGGTATGATCCAGGCCGCTGTAATGCTCAACAAAATCGCAATTTCTAAAGCAATCATGGTTGACATCGGTTGAAACCATCGTTTCCAGGCTCCCTGTTGAACCCCTGACCACCATTCGGAGAGATGACGAGACCAATGGGATGGACTGTCTTTCTCTCGAAAGTGCCACGTTAACATAGAGACGAGTAACGGTGTGCCACCGATCTTCGCATTCATCAGAAGATGGAGAGCGATCGCCCCTACCATCACCACCCATGCAAGGAGATGCGCGTAATACCAAAAATGGTTTAACTCTCCCTTGGGCAGCCACGTTTCGTCCATCATTTTGCCGCTAAAAAGGGCGTTGTTGCATGAAAGAGGGGTTGCGGGCAGGAGAGGCATGGTAAATTTCAGTTATCACACATAAAACCTGCCATGAAACCTCAATACCGCATCCGCAACTGGTCAGAGTATAACGCTGGATTGAAGGCTAGGGGAAGCCTCACCTTCTGGATCGAAGAATCTGTGCTGGGGCAGTGGGTGGTCGAGGAGTTGAGCGGCAAACCCGGCGCGTCAGTTCTTTATAGTGACCTTGCGATTCAAACAATGGCGACCGTCAAAG
>JACYMB010000391.1 GCA_015272205.1 Synechococcales cyanobacterium T60_A2020_003
CATCCGTTTTTGGAACGGTTCTGCCCGCAGCAGTTCCCGGATAAAAGCGTCGGTTTGCAGCAGCACATCGTAGCCAAAGACAATGTCATAAATCCGAATCCGGCCTTCCTGACGCAGTTTCACATCATCCACGAAGGGATGGCTAGCATACAAATCTAATCCGAGCGCGTAGTGGAGATCGTGGTAGAGGTTTGCCCCCGTGCTGATGATGTAGTCTACAAATCCATTGCGGATTAAAGGCGCAAGCACCGAACTCCCGAATCCGGCTGGTGTCATCGCTCCAGAGAGGGTTAATCCGACGGTTACGCCCTCTTGCAAGACTTCACGGCTGAGCAAATGGCAAATTTCGCGCAGGCGAGCGGAGTTATAGGCCGTAAAGTAGCCATCAATTAAATCAACGACGCTGATATCCGTCGAAATGGGGATGGGGGCGATCTTACGGCTGAGTTGTTGGATAGACATTTCGTAACTCCTGTAGAAAGACGTGACATAAAAGGGAAAAACAGTTCAGCGCCCTGGGGTAAGCCTCTCTCCACACCATTTCCGCTTGCCATTGAGGATGGGCGATCGCACTCAAAAACCGCATGTCAAACTCTTGCAATCGCGCAAATAAAATATCTAGGGCATTACCCTAGCAACACAAATTACGCGGAGTTCGCAGCATATTTGCCTAAGCCCATCGGCACGCTAGAACTAAAGATTTCCGACCCGAATAGGATCAGAGCAACATTCCAACTCTCGACAGACAAGCTGAATATTTAAAGGAGGAGAAAGACTATCAAGAGTCCTGATCGGTCGAGTCCGCTAGCATCCAGGATTGAGACTATTGTGAGTACCTAAGCCCCAAAAACCTAGCGAACCTATGAGTTACAGACCGATCAGACGATACTGGGCGCTTCACAACTGTCCGCCCATGAGAGAGCCGGATCGCACCGTCGTCTACGCTTCAAATTGAGTTCCAAGTCCCAGAACAGGGGATGCCAGGGATAACCCGCTAATGGGAACGTGTTCAATTTCTATACAACCTTGGTTGCCATACGTGCACTTACAATCTAACATTATTCACGAATTGGGACAGAACGCAATCTTTGCGCCCATTTCAGCACTGACATTTCGCCTATCCTGGGACTCCTGGAACAGCCAGACCCAAAACTATCCTAAAACTATCAACCAATTCTGAAGGTCTGACTTACTATATGAGATGCAGACATGCTCAATCGCACGCTTGCGATCCGGCGATGCAGTCGTTTTTCAACCTCTGAACATTATCAATGCGGTTGCCTCGTTCGACCCTAATCCATCGGTTGGGTAAATCCTCTGCCCAGGCAGCAGGAGATTCTCGTTCGCCTCACGCTGCACCCCAACGCAGGCGGCGAAAGAGTTCAATTTTAGGTATCGTGTGCCTGCTGCTATTGGCAGGGGCGGGGTACAAACACCTCCACACCTATTTGCAAAAACCCCAAGCTATTTTGGTGCTGGGCGGCGATATTGAGCGGGAAACGTTTGCGGCTGAGTTTGCTCAACAGCATCCTGATTTAGAGATTTGGGTCTCATCAGGTACGAATCCTGAGTTTGCCGAGTGGAACTTTGCCGAAGCTGGGATTAGGCCCGATCGGGTTCATTTGGATTATCGGGCGGTGGATACGGTCACGAACTTTACAACCTTGGTTGATGATTTTGAGGCCGAGGGTATTACCAGCCTTTACCTCATTACCTCGGACTACCATATGCGGCGTGCCCAGGTGATTGGCGAAATTGTTCTCGGGAGTCGGGGGATTTCCTATCGGGCGATCGCCGTTCCTTCAGAGCGAGAACCTGAATCTATCGATAAATCCGTGCGGGATGCGGCTCGCTCGGTGTTGTGGCTGACTACTGGACGCACCGGATTAGAACTTTTGCCGTATTTGAATCAAGCCCATGCCAAGCGACTGAAGTGACATGCTCTCGGGAGCATCCCACATTTTCAAATTTATCAATGTCTGGAGTACAGGCATCTTACCCGCGAGCGGGACGCTCGCACTATTCGTACAAAATTGGGATGCTCCCCATACTCTCCAAGGACATGACACTTACTTCGGAAGTGCTTTTACAGTCATTTTTGCAGTTAAGAGATAAAGTTTGTGAAATTTCCCGATTAATTCAACGTTGACGGTATGAATAATTGTGCTCGTGTGGGCATACTGAGAACTAGACATTACCAGAAACGGTCTTGAGTCAATGACTAAATCAAGCATTAGTCTTCAGGGCACCTCGATTAATTGCATTTATCTATTTCGACATCAACATTGATATGGTCTTTGTAGCCGAAGTAGCTCGTGTTGTTCTTTTTCGTCCAGCGAGCATCGGTATCCTTTTGCGATGCCTTATGAGGATTGTTCTGAAGGCTATCGGGAACCTGTCCTGCCCTGATTGACGGACAAAACTCACACAACCCTGATTCTCTCGTAGGTTGGGTGAGCGCTAGCGTAACCCAACAGAATATAGGCTAGAGTTGGGTTCCACGTTGTTTCACCCAACCTACTAAAAAAGATTTGTCAGTCAACCAGCCCTGATTGGCTTGGTAGCCTGCACCAATCAGGTAGCCATCAAACTGCTCAAACAGCACTTCGACCAAGCCTTGCGCTAACAGTCGTTGCCAGAATAGCCAGACTGTTGTAGCGTCTGGCACAGCGTCCTCAAAGCCCAAACCCAGAAACCGCATCAATGACAATCGGTCGTTAACTTGATAAGTAGATAGTCGTAAATAAACAAAGCTCTTCGTAGGATGGGTTAGCGATAGCGTAACCCATGCGGTCAAAGGATTTGATGTGTTAGGCGTAGCCGTAACGCATCCTACGTTTAATTAGGGTCACCTACTTACTCCAATTCCTCATCACTGATGTTGTACAGTTGTGGCAAAATCAGTCGTTTGAACATCAGCAACACATCGATAGCCTTGCGCCCAGCGTTGCTTTTGCGTTCTTTGAGATGGATCTGTTCCAACAGAGGACGAAAATCCTCCCACGGAATCAGGGCATCTAGACGATCCAAGAAGTCCCTCTTCTGAGAGAGCTTTTGTTGGCGACGCTCAATGTCCCAAAATCCGCACTGACCCATGGTGATACCTGACTCAACTCACTCAACTTTATGACCGCACGATGCCAGGAGAGGTGGGCTATTTTTCGAGATGCCCTCTAAAGATTTCCCCTAATTTAGCTCCCCTTCTCCCGCTTTGGGAGAAGGGGCTGGGGGATGAGGGCTATTCCACTAACCAATCCGCTCAGGCAGACGCCTCCACCGGATGCTGCGGATGCACCGAGCGCCCCTGCTGCAACACCGCATACAGACGATTCAACGCATGCATATACGCATGGGCAGACGCCACAATCACATCCGTATTCGCCGCATGACCCGAAAAGATCCGATCCTCATGGCGCAAGCGAATCGTCACCTCACCGATCGCATCAATCCCTTCCGTCACCGACTTCACCGAATACTCAATCAACTGATTCGGCACATCTACCACCCGATTGATCGCCTTATACACCGCATCCACCGGGCCAGTACCGATCGCCGCATCCGTTAACTCTTCACCTTCAGGCGTGATCACCGTCACCGTAGCCGTTGGCTTCGAATGATCCCCACAGGACACCTGCACATGCTCCAAGCGGAACAGTTCCGGAGCCTGCTGAATCTCGTCGTTAACGATCGCCTCCAGATCCCAATCGGTAATCTCCTTCTTCTTATCCGCCATCTCCTTAAACCGGAGAAACGCCCGATTCAAATCCTGATCCGCCAGGTCAAACCCCAACTCCTTCAGGCGGGTACGGAACGCATTCCGACCCGAGTGCTTACCCAACACAATCTGGTTATCCGTCAACCCAATCAACTGGGCATCCATAATCTCGTAGGTCAGCTTGTGCTTCAGCACCCCATCCTGGTGGATACCCGACTCATGGGCAAACGCATTCGCACCCACGATCGCCTTATTCGGCTGGACAAACATACCCGTCAGGTTCGACACCAACCGCGACGTCTTATAAATCTGGCGCGTATCAATATTGGTGAGCGGCGCTTCCGACTCCACCGGACGACCCAAAAACGGATTGAAATACTGACGACGCACATGCAACGCCATCACCAACTCTTCCAACGCCGCATTGCCAGCCCGTTCGCCAATACCGTTAATCGTGCATTCAAGCTGACGTGCCCCGTTCTTGATCGCTTCCAAGAAGTTCGCCACCGCCAAGCCCAAGTCATTATGACCATGCACCGAAATAATCGCCTGATCTACATTGGGCACGTTTTCCTTAATGCCGCGAATCAACGCGCCAAACTCAGCCGGAGTGGTATAGCCCACCGTATCGGGAATATTAATCGTGGTTGCACCAGCGGCGATCGCCCGTTCCAACACCTGATACATAAACTCTGGGTCAGAGCGTCCCGCATCTTCCGGCGAAAACTCCACGTCATCTACAAAGGTCTTGGCATAGGCCACCATCTCTTCCGCGATCGCCAACACCTCAGCACGAGTCTTCCGCAACTTGTACTGGAGGTGAATATCCGACGTCGCAATAAACGTATGAATCCGACCTTTCGCCGCAGGTTTCAACGCTTCCGCCGCCGTTTGGATATCCTGACGCGTGGCCCGTGCTAATCCGCAAATCGTCGGCCCGTCTTCCGTGCCGACCTGACGCGCAATTTTTTGAACCGCCTCAAAATCTCCAGGGCTGGCAAACGGGAATCCAGCTTCAATAATGTCAACACCCAGTCGAGCCAGTTGACGCGCGATCGTTAGCTTCTCATCGACGTTTAGCGTAGCACCAGGCGACTGTTCGCCATCACGAAGGGTGGTATCGAAGATCAGGATGCGGTCAGGCTGATTCTGAGTATTCATAAAATTTGAGAGTAAGAATCACGAAACAGAATTAGGTATCGCGAATTTGTAACAAGACGCACAGCATCAACGATAAGAACTATTCTAGTGGCTGATTTTCCAATTCAGGAAGGATTCTCAGTCTTGCATGAGCAAACCCTAACACGGAGTAGTTCCGGATAGTGCCCTAGGTTTACCACGTTAGGCAGAATGATCGGGTGCATCCCCGTTTTGTAGCCCTCACCCTACACCTCTCTCCCAAGGGGCGAGGGACTTTATTTCAGTTCCCCTTCTCTCTGAGGAGAAGGGGTTAGGGGATGAGGGTCACAGACCTGCTTTCAACAGTGGGGTACACCTAGAGCGATCGCCCTTTAATGCCAAATCCCCTGTGATAGCCGCCCTGCCGAACCTTCAAATTACGCCGTAGTGTTCCTTGTAGCCATCCACCTTCTCAATCGAATCACGAATCGAGTTGAGGTCAATATAGCAATCGGTAGCGTTACGAAGCTCACGGGCAATCATCCCCTCGGTGGAGACCACGGTGATGTGGGTATTCTTCGACCGCAGCAGTTCGATCGCCCGTTCAAAATCCCCATCGCCGCTGAACAGCACCACCCGATCGTACTGATCCACCGTATTGAACATATCCACCACAATCTCG
This sequence comes from Synechococcales cyanobacterium T60_A2020_003, assembly GCA_015272205.1. Lineage (NCBI taxonomy): Bacteria > Bacillati > Cyanobacteriota > Cyanophyceae > Synechococcales > Synechococcales cyanobacterium T60_A2020_003. The sequence continues at coordinate 5,517 of JACYMB010000391.1, forward strand.
ATGTCCAGGTTCGCCTTTTGGGAATAGCGACCTGAATTATCGTCGTAGTATTCCTTCAAGATCTTGGTACGCACCGTATAGCCCAGACTGATCAACGCATCCCGGAATCCGCGCTGGTCTTGAGGATCTTTCAGTCCGGTATACCAAAAGGCATTCACAAGGCGGGTTCCCGGTTCATTGGTGAAGTACTCTAAAACTCGCTTTGGATCAAAAAACCAGCCATTTTTTTGCTGAGCATAGAACATGTTGTTGCCATCTACAAATATTGAAAGGCGACTAATACGGGTGATTACCATATAGAAACGAACCTAAAACCTTAATAATGGGATTAAACGTTTTGAATACCAAAACCACTGATGTTCGAAAGGCTATGCCGTTTGGCTAGATAAGCTTTCATCGCCAGCAGGTTATAGAAAAAGCTAATATTCCCTCAATACTTTTCGGAGGCAAGAAGAGTCTAAAGCTAGACTTGAATCAGCTATAAACAACACTGGGCTGTGAAAAGCTGCTGCCACCCAAAACCCTAGTCTTGGAAAACAGTAGCTCATCCACAGGCGTTACGATTTCAGTATTTAAGCTCCACAGCCCAGCTACGAACATTGTGGCTTGAGCTAAAAGACCAAAATAAATCCGCTGTGAACTATGAATAATAAACCATTTTTCTCATAACAGACTGGAATACATATAGGGTCTAGTAAAAGTAAGTTAGGCTCCACCTAAATCATTAGGTAGTGGGGCTAGTTTCTCAGGTTTTAATAATTTAGTCGGAACAAAGCTTCCCTCGATCAGAAGATCTGGCGATCGCTGAACGGCGATTATCAGGGCAACCGAGCCGGAGCATTTGCTTCCGTTACTACGAACTACCTCTCTATTATAAGGAATAACCAGGAATCCATACCGTCCCGACTCCCAGTTTATCGTTTGCCCTTTGAAATCCCCCTGCCTATGACTATGCATCCAACGCTATCGCTCATTCCTCCTCCCCAAGGAGCGCTCCAGGTGAAGGCGTTGCCCCAGGGGGCGGGCACTCCGCTCTCCTCCCCAGATTCCGGCCTACAGGATCAATTCCTGTCACTGATTGTTCCTACCTATAACGAGCATCAGAATCTCCCCGTTTTGATTGCACAGTTAACTCAAATCCTGTCGAGTCACTGGGGCGAGCAGTACGAAATTATCGTGGTAGACGATGACAGCCCCGATTTCACCTGGAGCACCGCCCAAGACCTGATTCCCACCTATCCCATGCTGCGGGTGATGCGTCGCCAGGGTGAACGGGGGCTGGCCTCGGCCATTATCCGAGGATGGCAGGTGGCTAGGGGCGATGTGCTAGGCGTGATCGATGCGGATTTGCAGCACCCTCCCGATATCTTGCTGGGACTGTTGGATGAGATGGCTCAAGGGGCAGATCTAGCGGTCGCCAGTCGCCATGTGGAGGGGGGTGGCGTGAGCGAGTGGAGCGTGGTGCGGCGATTTTTGTCGCGGGGTGCCCAGGTTTTGGGGTTGGTGCTCCTGCCAGATGTAGTGAGCCGCGTGTCTGACCCGATGAGCGGCTTTTTTCTGGTTCGACGGGAGGCGATCGCCAATCAAACCCTGAATCCGCTGGGCTACAAGATTCTGATTGAAGTGCTGGGACGGGGAACCATCGATCGCATTGCCGAAGTGGGCTACGTGTTCCAAGAGCGGCAAGAGGGTGAGAGTAAGGTGACCTGGAAACAGTATTGGGAGTACCTTCAGCACCTCTGTCGATTGCGCCTATCGCGGGGACGAGTGGGCCGGATTCGCCAACGGACGGCGTTACCGATGGGGCGCTTTATCCGCTTTGGACTGGTGGGCTTATCGGGCGTTTTTGTCGATATGGCGGTGTTTTACCTACTCAGCGACCCGTCAACTCTGGCCTTGGGGCTAACCCGCAGCAAAATCGTAGCGGCGGAAGTGGCGATCGTGAACAATTTTCTCTGGAACGATCGCTGGACGTTTGGCGATATTTCCGCTCGTCAATCGGGGCACAGTCAGCGGTTGAAACGGTTCCTCAAGTTCAACGCCGTGTGCGTGGCGGGTCTGGTGCTCAACGTGCTAATCCTCAACCTGCTCTTCAACGTATTTGGCATCAACCGTTATGTCGCCAACTTGATGGCGATCGCCCTCGTCACGGTGTGGAACTTCTGGCTCAATCTCAAGTTGAGTTGGCGGGTCACCCAAGTGAAGTAACGGCTGGCACCGTCAGATATTTAATATTTTCTTAGACAAGCGATAGACTGAACTATAGAAAATCCAGCCAAAATCCGAGCGATCGCCCCTCCATATCGATCCAGTTTGCCCCTGACCTGGCTCTAGTTTGTTCGTTCAATTCCGCTGCTTTTTAAGTACTCTCAGCTCTCCCTTATTGGTCTTAGCCATGACCCCTGCTACCGCTCATCTGGATCGCTACTACGACGATATTAAAGCAGTCATCCTCTCGCGCCAGCATCCCGTTACTGGACTGTTGCCTGCCAGTACTGCCGTCAATCTCCACGGCGACTACACCGATGCCTGGGTGCGGGACAATGTATACAGCATTCTGGCCGTCTGGGGATTGGCGATCGCCTATCGCAAACTAGATGATCACAGTGGCCGCGCCTATGAGCTAGAGCACGCGGTGGTGAAGCTGATGCGGGGGCTGTTGTTCGCCATGATGCGGCAAGCGCCCAAGGTGGAAGCCTTTAAAGTCACCCAAGATCCCTTAGACGCGCTCCACGCCAAGTACGATACCGGAACTGCTGACGTTGTGGTGGATGACGACAAGTGGGGACATCTACAACTCGATGCCACGTCGCTATTCCTGCTGATGCTGGCGCAGATGACCGCATCGGGCTTGAAAATCATCTTCACCCTAGATGAAGTCAATTTTGTTCAAAACCTGACCTACTACATCGGTCGCGCCTACCGCACCCCGGACTATGGCATCTGGGAACGAGGCAACAAGATTAATCACGGGGATCCAGAACTGAATGCTAGTTCGGTTGGGATGGCAAAGGCCGCATTGGAAGCCCTGAACAAGATGAACCTGTTTGGCGTGTGGGGTGGTCAGTCTTCGGTACTCCATATCTTGCCGGATGAAATTGCCCGGACGCGGATTACCTTAGAGTCGATCCTTCCCCGTGAGTCCGGCTCCAAGGAAGTGGATGCGGCCTTGCTCAGCGTGATTGGATTTCCCGCCTTTGCCGTCGAAGATCTGGCTTTGGTGAAGCGTACCCGTGAAAACATCGTGACTAAACTGGAGGGACGCTACGGCTGCAAGCGCTTTTTGCGGGACGGTCATCAAACGGTGATTGAGGACAGCAACCGTCTTCACTACGAGCCGTTTGAACTGAAACAGTTTGAGCATATTGAGTGCGAATGGCCGCTATTTTTCACCTATCTGTTACTCGATGCCCTCTTTCGGGGCGATCGCGACCAGGCGCGTCTTTACCATCAAAAATTGGAAACGCTTCTCGTTGACGATAACGGACGAAAGCTCTTGCCCGAACTGTACTACGTTCCAGAAGAGAGCATCGAGGCTGAACGGGCTACCCCCAAAAGTCAGAAGCGCCTGCCCAATGAAAACGTGCCGCTGGTGTGGGCACAGAGTTTGTTCTACCTGGGCAGCATGATCCTAGACGGACTCCTGGACTTGGGCGATCTCGATCCCCTAGGCCGCCACCTCCGCGCTAATGCCTCCATTCGCCAACAGCCCCTTGTCCAGATTGCCCTACTCGCCGAGGATGAGTTGTTGCAAGCCACCCTCAGCACCTACGGCATTGCCACCCAAGTCCCCTGGCAGGTGGAGCCGATTCAGATCCGGTCTGCGAGTGAACTGGCTAAGGTGTATGAGCAGATTGGGCGCAGCGATGCCCTAGGACTGACTGGACGCCCTCCTCGCCGCTTGCGAAGCCTGACCACCTCCCGCATTTTTTACATCGAAGGCAAAACGATCGCCTTTTTACCCTCGTTCCTAGACTTGCAGCAGTTCTACCTCACCCTGGACTATCACTTCCTGGTGGCGCAAATCGAGAGCGAACTGGCCTACATCTACCGCCATTGGCATGATCTGGGGCGACCCACGATGACGCTGCTGCTGACCCGCGCTATGTTTGATGCCGGGTCGGTGAAGATGGAGCAATCGCCACTCCTTGCCCTGCTGAAAAACATGCGCGATGGCGAGTGCAACGGAACCCCTGTGCGCTTAGGGCCGTTGCAACAACTGATGCTCACCGCTGGAACCGAGCGCATCGATAACGTTCACGGCTTCACCTTTACCGAAGCCCCGATGCAAAGTGCGGCCTGTCCGACCCGGCGCTTAAACGTTGATCCGGCCAACATGGTTCCCCTGTCGGGCTATCAAGAGTTTTTGCTGGAACAGGAAACGGATGTAAAAGGACTGTGCGATCGCCTGCGCCAGTCTACCAACCTATACGAACAAACCGAATTACTAGAAACTCTGGTGGAACTGGAGGGATTGGAGTTTGACACGGGCTGGGGTGACCCCGGACAGCCCGTTTTGATAGCGGATTTGTTGAATGAGGTGTACACCCGTGCGGGCGAAGAGCAGTTGTGGAGTATTATCCGCCGCGCGGCAGGATTGCTGAATAAGGTGGATATTGGACTGACGGATGCGGTCAATGAAATTTTGGTGCAGCAAAAGCAGATCACCGTGGGTAAGGCATTTAGTCAGGCGTCCCTGATCGAGCGCCCCATGCCCCACAACGACATTTTGGCTAAAATTCACGAATTTTGCGGTGAAGATGTGCGCGATCGCGCCTTGACCCAAGAAATTCTCATTTACTTAAGTTTGCTGATTAAAACCGAGCCGTCTTTATTCAAGGGACTTCTGACCCTGCGCGTGAGCTATCTCATCTTGCTACTCACCAGTGAACTCGCGTTGGAACTTCAGGTCACCCAGGACGAAGCCTACGAAGCCCTGATGCAGCTCAGTCCCTTTGATATCAAAATGCGACTGCGGCAGGTCTTAGCGGGATACGCCTCGATGAATAAAACCCTGCTGCGCCAGGAGTCCCTTGCCGTCCGTCAATCTGCCCAGCAAATGCGGTGGTCACCCTTCACAGAAGAGGAGGGTATCCCGGAACCCACTACCGGAAGCTGGCGACGGCAGCGACAGTTGGACGGGGCGATTAACCGTGTGCCTCCCAACTTTTATCCGCGCGTGTGGCAAGTGTTGCAGCACTGTCAGGGCGTGGTGATTGGCGACAAGCTAGAACGTCGTAACCGTCTCGAAAGTGAACTGATCCTGGCGGAAATGACCCCTGGGGAAAAGAACTTTGCCCTGCGCGTAGAGCATTTGCTGAACAAAATCCAGGCTCCGGAGTATCGGCAGGCCAATATTGAAGCCCTGATGGCATTAGCAGGAATTAGCGATCGCAATCCGGAGTTTCAGATCGAGAGCTACATTGTGCTGGATGTGTTGATTGGTCACGCGGTTCGGATCGCTTGGTTAGCGAAGCATCCAGAGCATGGCGATCGCTACGACGAGTACAAATCCCAGGCGTGGCATTCGTTTTATGAAACCTCGCCACCGGAGTGTGCCCGTCATATTGCTGAAGCGTTGAAGTACCTGATCGAACTGCACGACACCACCGAACCAGGGGAACTCGCAGATCTAAACGCGATCGCCCCTTAGGAGCGGCGCACGTTCAAACAACACCAATCTTGCCGCCGCCACAGGGTTGCTACGATCCAGCCATGCTGCTCTAGGGTATCGGCAACAGGTTTGGCTTGGTCAATCAAAATGCCGCTAAACACACCCCAAGTCGTCGGTTTGGCGATCGCCGACAGCATCGGCACTAGGTCAATAATCACCTCGGCCAGAATGTTGCAGAGGAAGCCATCCACCGGAGATTCCAGCATTTCAATCAACTGCATCAGGCTACCCTCACGCACAATCAGGCGATCGCTCGGCACTTGATTCAGTTCACGATTACTCATGGTGGCCTTTACCGCCAAGGGATCGATATCGACGGCATAGACTTTTTCGGCTCCCAGCAATACCGCACCAATGGAGAGAATGCCAGAGCCACAGCCAATGTCGGCAACGGTGATCGGCTCCTCATCGGGATTATCGTCTAACGACCCTAGGCGCATTTCCAGGGCTTCTAAACAAAGCTGGGTGGTGGGGTGGGTGCCTGTACCAAAGGCAGTGCCGGGATCAAGACGGATCACGGTGCGATCGCTATCTTCGGGCATGGGCATCCAAGCGGGGTTGACCAGGAAGCGATCGCCCACCTCTTGCGGTGTCCAGTATTGTTTCCAGCTACTGGCCCAGTCTTCTTCGTCAATTAAGTGCCATTGGGTGGTGGGTGGGGCGCAGCCCACGCAGATCGCATCCTGCTTAATCCAGAGCGACAGCGCCGCTAAGTCGAGCGAGTTGACTTTGATCTGGGGCATGTAGGCTTTGACTAAGTTCAGGTAGTCCTTGGCTTCGCTGGACATACCCTGACAGCCAAATCGCTCCAAACGCCAGAACACGGTGTCTTCCAGCGCTGGATCACACAAAATCTGAATTTCCCACCAGCTATTTGCCAAGCGTCCCTCACAGTTGTCTACATGTGGCAAGTCATCCATTACCGTATCAGGAATTTCGTGATTTTTGCCCGAAAATCTGAAACCCCGACGATACCCCCAAGATCTCCGACGTCTTGCCTGCTGTCCAATCCTACGGCATTGGCATTCCAACCTAGCCATACCGAACAAGCCACCTAAACCGAATCCCCAAATGCTGTTTAGGATATGAATAGATCGCCAGAGAGAGTTCAGGTCATGCGGACATTAACCAAGTGGTCAGTTGCAGACTATCAGCGCATGCGAAGTGTAGGACTGCTCGATCGCCGCCGCTGCGAACTCATCAACGGAGTCGTTTGGGATATGGTACTAGAGGGAACATTCCATCGTTTTATTAACGAGCGGGGTGACGACTACCTCAGACAAGTTCTTCAAGGGAAAGCCAAGGTTTTTGAAGCCCATCCCATCACGCTGGCCACCTCCGAACCCCAGCCCGACGTCACGATCGCCCTTCATCCATTCCTCACCATCCCAGACCCCTCCATCCCAGACTGACTATTGCGAGCCTCCACCCCATTTCCCCAAACCTCCGCTATCCTAACAAGTACCTCTGCACCCCAAAGATCCATGATGCGCGTTTGGACCGTTAGCTTTATCCTTTTCTTCATTCTCACCGAGCTATATCAATGGCTGGAAGGGATGGTGCCACCGTTTCCCGTGTTTATTGGGGCTGGAGCACTGTTGGCGATCGCCTCCAATGCCAACAAATGGCCGCTCGCTCAACCCAGCAAACCGTCTGCATCAGCGACGGCGATCGCCCCGAAACCGCAACCTACGCCCCAAATGCCACCCAAGCTGGAGAACACCCAAGGACTCAGCCCATCGGATACGCCAGAACTGCCCCAGCTTGAGAAACGCAGCGACAACCCGTTTTTCAAGGAATCGTCGATTTCATTTACGATTCGTTCGCCCCAATCCAACACCAAATAAGCTGGGAACCGATCAACCTCACTGCCCCATTTTGCGCTTCAGTTCCTCTAGCTCATCGTCCGTTTCCCACTTGCGGAAGGCTTGTTCCAAGGGATCCGCCGAGGTTGGCCGACCGTAGGTTGAGGATTGCGTCCATCCCGTCGTCTTCCAGGTTTGCTCTGCCGACTGACTTGTTCGGGTTCTCTGCACTTCGGCAACCTTCGCTTTCACTTCCTCAAGCCGTTTCTGGATCTGGACTTGCAGTTCTAGAGATTGCCGAATCTTCTGTTTTGTAGCCTCCATTTCCGTCCATTTCTCATTGCCCTCGCGGAGCAATGCCGCTTCTCGTTCCTCCGCAGGTTTCGCTAAATCCCAACGTTCTGCTTTCTTAGCTTTCTCAATCCGCTCATGCCAGCGCTGCACCTCTTGAGCCGTTGCCATAATTTCATCCTGCAACCGTTTTTCCTTGAGGCGCAGCGTTGCCAGCAGGTTCACAATTTCTTGCTGCTGTTGGTAAAGCTGATCTTCCATCGCCATCAACTCTAGATGAGGATTCTCCCGCATGAACTCCTCCAGCCGCGTTTCCAAAAACTGACTAAAATCATCGAAAACACTCATGATGGATATCCTCCGCAGGGGTGGGGTGGGGTTCATTGCTTCTTTTACCTATCCTATAGGCACGCCCACAGTGGAAGGTATGAATTCTCAGAAAATTGATCCCTATTGGGTAGGCGATCGCAATATGCAAAGATAATAAATGCTCTTTGTATAAGTTCATTTCACTGTTTGGAGACAACCCCTAGCGTTTATGAACATTGGCGATCGTGTTCGAGTAAAAGAATCTGTAGTAGTGTTTCATCATCCCCAGCACCGCAATGAAGCCTTTGACTTGAAAGGTCAGGAAGGGGAAGTGATCAATATAGCCAGTGAGTGGCAGGGCAAGGCGATTAGTGCCAACATGCCCTTTGTCGTGAAGTTTGATGGCAAGTTCCGCGCCCACCTGCGCGAGACAGAGTTGGAGTTGCTATCGTAGCGCTCGCGCCCCGCTCCTTCATCCTCAGCGTTCCCGGTTAGTAAAGGACACAGGATAAGGCTTGAGATAGTACCCTGGAAGTATAGAAGGAACGGATTCAACTTGGCAGCATTCCGATCCTATGATGGCTGAAATTTCAGCATGGAAGGTGATGGTTGTGCCCGTTGTTTTGGTGTCGGTCGTGTCTGCCAGATTTGACCGATTCCTTTTATACTGAAAAACCTGAAGTCCCGTTCTGTGAAGGTTTAGTTAGAACAGCATGCAGCCAACCGACCCTAGCAAGTTTACTGAAAAAGCCTGGGAAGCCATTGTCAATTCCCAAGATGTGGTGCGCCGCTATCGCCATCAGCAGCTAGAGGTCGAACATTTGGCGATCGCCATGCTGGAGCAAGAAGGACTAACAGATAAGGTTCTCGTTCGCGCCGGGATCGATCCTGCCACCCTAAAGCAAACCATCGAAAGCTTTGCCCAGCGTCAGCCCAAGGTTTCGGAAAATGCTCAGCTTTACCTGGGACGCAGCACCGATCTGATGCTGGATCAGGCCGATCAGGCTCGCAAAACCTGGAACGATGACTATATTTCCATCGAACACTTGCTGTTGGGCTGGGCAGAGTACGAGCGGGTTCACCGTCGCATTCCGCGCCTTAATCTAGACGCTCAGCAGATTACCGCTGCGATAAAAGCGGTGCGTGGTAGCCAAAAAGTCACTGATCAGCGTCCCGAATCTCGCTACAACGCCTTGGAGAAATACGGACGGGATTTAACAGAACAGGCGAAGGCCGGAAAGCTCGATCCAGTAATTGGCCGCGATGAGGAAATCCGCCGCGTGGTGCAGGTGCTGTCCCGCCGGACGAAAAATAATCCGGTGCTGATTGGCAAACCGGGTGTCGGTAAAACGGCAATCGCTGAGGGATTGGCGCAACGCATCATTAACAGCGACGTACCGGAATCGCTCAAAAATCGTCGCCTGATCAGCCTGGATATGGGATCGCTCATTGCCGGGGCTAAGTATCGCGGTGAGTTTGAAGACCGTCTGCGTGCCGTGCTGCGTGAGGTGACCGCGTCGGAAGGCCAAGTCGTTCTGTTCATTGACGAACTCCATACCGTCGTCGGAGCTGGAGCCGGACAGAGCAATATGGACGCCGGAAACCTGCTGAAGCCCATGCTGGCACGGGGCGAACTGCGCTGCATTGGAGCCAGCACCCTCGATGAGTATCGTAAGCACATTGAAAAAGATCCAGCCCTAGAGCGACGCTTCCAGCAGGTTGTCGTCGGACAGCCCACGGTCGAATCCACCATTTCCATCCTGCGCGGCCTCAAGGAACGGTACGAGGTGCACCACGGGGTTAAGATTTCCGATTCTGCCCTCGTTGCCGCCGCGACCTTGTCTGATCGGTATATCAGCGATCGCTTCCTGCCCGACAAAGCAATCGACTTGGTAGACGAAGCCGCCGCCAAGCTCAAAATGGAAATCACGTCGAAACCAATGGAGCTAGAATCCATTGATCGACGCATCATGCAGTTGGAAATGGAAAAACTGTCCCTGGAAGGGGAAGGTCAAGCGGCAGTGTCCATTGGCAGCTATCGCCGTTCGAAAGAGCGACTAGAACGTATTGAGGCGGAAATCACTGAGCTTAAGACTGTCCAGCATGAGCTTAGCTCCCGATGGGAGGGTGAAAAACAAGTTCTCGAAGATATTAACCGCCTCAAGGAAGAAGAAGATCAGCTTCGCCTCCAGATTGAGCAGGCCGAACGCGCCTACGACCTCAACACCGCCGCCCGGCTGAAATACGGTCGCTTTGAAGCCGTTCAGCGGGAACTGGAGGAGAAGGAAGCCAACCTGATTGAACTCCAAGCACGGGGCGAAACCCTGCTGCGGGAACAGGTCACGGAGGCGGATATTGCCGAGATTGTGGCGAAGTGGACGGGGATTCCCGTAAATCGTTTGATGGAGTCGGAGCGGCAAAAGCTGCTGCAACTGGAACACTTCCTGCATCAGCGGGTCATTGGTCAGAACGAAGCGGTGGAAGCCGTAGCCGCTGCGATTCGTCGTGCCCGTGCTGGCATGAAAGATCCCGGTCGTCCGATTGGGTCCTTCCTGTTCATGGGGCCAACGGGGGTGGGTAAAACGGAGTTGGCGCGCACCTTAGCGGAATCCCTATTCGATACCGACGATGCCCTGGTGCGGATCGATATGTCGGAATATATGGAAAAACATTCGGTAGCTCGTCTGATCGGTGCGCCGCCGGGCTATGTCGGCTACGAGGAAGGCGGACAGTTAACCGAGGCGATTCGTCGCCATCCCTATTCGGTCGTGTTGCTGGATGAGGTCGAAAAAGCTCACCCCGATGTGTTCAACATCCTCCTGCAAATTTTGGATGATGGACAGGTGACCGATTCCCAAGGGCGCACGGTGGATTGCCGCAACGTCGTCGTCGTGATGACCAGCAACATTGGCTCCCAGCACATTCTGGATGTGTCGGGAGATGATTCTAAGTACGAAGAGATGCGGAAACGGGTGTTGGAAGCACTGCGATCGCACTTCCGACCAGAATTTTTAAACCGTGTCGATGACATCATCCTCTTCCACCCCCTCAGCCTCAAGGAACTGGAACGGATTGTGGGCATTCAGCTTCAGCGGATTCATCGCCTGTTAGCGGATCAAAAGATGACCCTAGAACTCACCGATGCAGCCCAGAAGCACCTTGCCGATGCGGGCTACGATCCGGTCTATGGTGCGCGACCTTTGAAGCGAGCCATCCAGAAAGAACTGGAAAATCCCCTTGCGACTAAGATTCTGGAGAATACCTTCATTGAGGGCGATCGCATTTTCATTGATGTGAAAGAGGGGGAGTTGGTCTTTGAGAAAAAGCCAACGGAGGACGAACCCAAACCCACTAAACCGGAAGAAGAAGAATCTATCCCAGTCGTTCCGGGTGTTCCGGCCGAAAGTTAAACGAAACCGAGTATTACTGATACACAACTCTGAAACGTTCACAAACTAACAGCATTTCAGGGGTAGGTTGCTTGCCAATGGTCGGTAATACTCGCGAAAAGTACGTTTAATGATCCCGTCGCCAAGATTCGAGCGATCGAGCGTCCTCGCCCTCCTCAAAGGCAAACTGTGCATCTACGTCACTAAAGGCTCGAATGGTTACCGCTGTGGTTTCAATAATGCACAGCGGACTCCGATTCCCATCCAGAACAATGGTTTTTGAGCCGATTTTAGGAAGGTCACTACCCTCTGCCTCCCATTCCCATAAAGCGGAACAGGTTGCCGTTTTGTCCTCTTTCAGGATCAAGTTCCCAAGTTCATCTGCCAAATCAGAATTATCCCCAAATTGATCCGCTTCATAGCCTTCATCCCTAAATGAAGCATCGAGGAGGGATGCCAAGTACGATTGCCAATACTGTTCTAAGTGTTTCTGGCTCACAAGATTTCAACTAAGGAGCGCATTGAATGGATGGGAGCGATCACCAGCGTTCTAATCTATGGCAATCTTAACCTCTCAATTCGCTACGCAGCATCGCTCCATTCGCCTCTCTCCTCCGCTTCCCGTTGGCCTAACTCAACGCATCCTTAAGAACGGTACGGGCTGCAAGCTGATTCCGAGTTGAGGTTAGAATTTCGGCTTCTCGCTCCAACCGGGCCGAGGTGCTCTGCATTTCCAGCAACGCCTGCTTTTCCATCGCCACCCCATACAGATTGTCAGCCACCCAGTAGGAGAGCTCGATGGGCAGATCGGGAATATCGTTAGGTAACTGGATGTCTTGCCCAGTCAGCTTGGCGGAGAGGCGAACGACATCCTGTAAAAGTTGATCCACTTCGGTAGAAAGCGATCGCAGATCTCGGTCTTCTGGCTGATCCTCAATCCACTCCACTCGTCCGACCCGATAGGGCTTTTCGCGCACATAGTCTAAAACTCGGAAGCGCTGCTGCCCCAGAGTTTTAATGTACATTCGGTCGTCTGGCAGTCGCTGACAGTGAATCACCTCCGCACAGCATCCCACATCGGACACCTTTCCAGTGCTGGGATCAATCATCAAGACCCCAAAGCGGCGATCGCCCTGGAGGATGGTATTCATCATGATCCGGTAGCGGAACTCGAAAATATGGAGATGGAGAGGTCGGTCTGGGAACAAAACAACTTCCGGTAAAGGAAATAGAGGAAGTTCCTGAACTGCCACTGAAGAAGAAGAAGCCATCGCGCAAAAGGGTACTTAGAGAACCGAGGACATTTAAATTATGAACTTTTCTTACCTTAACCGATCCGACTTCTTCCTAAAACCGTAGCCTCTGCTGATATCAAATCCGCTTGAATACAAATTGGTTGTACGGTCGGGGTTAGCCAACCAAACCTAGTAGATATCGAGATCTAACCGCAAAGACTGCCTCCATGCACGTTGAATCGAGCATTGATTCACTAGATTTGATGTCATAGTAAAACGACGACAGCATCCCATCCATCGCCTTTTGCGATTGGCACTGGCTAACCTTGAGTTCGCAAACTGGCAAACGTTCGTAGATGCCTAATCCAATTCCTCTTCGCCAATATCCGAGAGGGCAACGGGTACATGGGTCGGATCGCGTAATTCATCCACTAAGGCTTGAATTTCCGCCGGAGGGGGATCGGTTAGACGCGAGACCTATAGGTAACGATAAAGTTCAGCACCATCCCCACGGTGCCAATCCCTTCGGCAGAGACCCCAAAGAACTAAAGATCAGCGCGACAAAGACATAAATTGATCCTTGTTGAGCCATCCAAAATCCGAAGGGAACACCACCAAACTGAATACTGTTCAGGGGAACCACAAAGAGAATACTCATCCCCAAGGACACAATCGCCCAGACCATTAAGAGATTGCGAATCAAAGCCTTATTCGCTTTCCAATACGCCCTTTGTAAATCAGTGTTATCATTCATAACCGTAATCCAATGACATTACAGATACTCCCCATCTGTCTTGGCACCTCAACGTTCACATCCACAAACGGTTGGTGGCGGGCAAATAGGTAGCATAGTTTAAACATCGACATAGCAAAAATAGACCTACGTCCCTGTGTAGACCTTGGGGGTTATCGATGCTTTTAATAGAGGAAGTTCTACCGTGCAGCCACCCTCGAAAACGTTAGAGAAATGTGAAACTTGATACAAAAGTCACGTTGAGTAGACGAGATGGCCTTGGTCAATCCAGTCAGAGAGACCACCGTTTGGAATCGCTTTCGATTACACTCCTGTAAGGAGATGCATAACACCTAGTAGTTCATCGTATGATCCCTGCCGAGCAAGCAGAAGCCCTGATTCTTCAACAGATTCAGCCCCTAGATACTTCAACTGATACCGAATCGCTCGATCTGCGAGCTGCCCACGGACGCATTCTCGCCACCTCGATTGTTAGTCCTTTAGATTTCCCCCACTGGGATAATTCTGCAATGGATGGCTATGCGGTGCGCCATGCGGATGTTACACGTGCAACGACCGATGATCCCGCTATGCTCACGGTCGTCGAAGAAATTCCGGCTGGCGTGACACCGCAGCGATCGCTCCAACCGGGACAGGCGGCTCGCATCTTTACCGGAGCCATGTTACCCCCCGGTGCCGATACGATTGTGATCCAGGAAGTCACAAAGCAGGAGGGCGATCGCGTCTGGATTTACGAAGCACCTAAACCAAACGCCTTTGTCCGCCATCGCGCCAGTTTTCACAAAGCGGGCGATCGCCTTCTGAATGCAGGCACAGTCCTCAATGCCCCTCAAATCGCAGTGCTGGCCGCAGCTCAATGTCCCCAGGTTTCCGTTTATCGTCGCGTGCGAGTCGCCATTCTCTCCACCGGGGATGAGCTTGTGACCCCCGATCAACCCCTTCAGCCCGGACAAATCGTGGATTCTAATCAGTACGCCCTCGCCGCCTTAGTCGAACAGATGGGGGGCGAAGCAATTTGCTTGGGGATTGTGCGGGATGATCCAACGGCATTGAAGGAGGCGATCGCCCATGCCCTTTCCGTCAGCGATGTGGTGCTATCCTCCGGGGGGGTATCGGTTGGCGATTATGACTATGTAGATCAGATTCTCAGCGAGTTAGACGGAACCCTCCACATTCGCGCCGTGGCGGTCAAACCCGGCAAACCGCTAACCGTTGCCACCTTTTCAGGCAACGCCCGACCCATTTTGTACTTCGGCTTGCCCGGAAATCCGGTCTCTGCCCTCGTCAGCTTCTGGCGATTTGTGCAGCCTGCGCTTAAGAAACTGTCTGGACAATCTGCACCCTGGACTCCGGTGATCGTGAAGGGGCGATCGCGTCAAGATTTGAAATCCGACGGGAAACGAGAAGCCTACCTATGGGGTCAGCTTTACCTAACCAACGGCGAATTTGAGTTTGCATTGGTTGGAGGTGGGCACAGTTCCGGTAACTTGGTGAACTTGGCTCAGGCCAATGCACTGGCGATTGTCCCCATGGGTGAGACGTTAATTCCGACGGGTTCTTGGGTGCGTGTCTTGCAGGTCAGCACACTGTTTTAAGAAAGCATGGGAAAAGATCTGTCATCTGCTCCAAGAGCTTGCTATACTTTTCTATGGTCTGTACGTTGCTATAGCCGTGCCGGTGTAGCTCAGCGGTAGAGCACTCGATTCGTAATCGAGCGGTCGTGAGTTCAAATCTCATCACCGGCTTACAACTTAAAACCCCTGAAACAAAAAGGCTTCAGGGGTTTTCCTTATGCTGCAAAACATCTGAACTTTATAGCGCTAGCCATATCGGTTAGGACATTTTGGTGGGGCGGCTTCGCCGCCCCACCAACATGTCCAATGTCCTAAGCTAGCTGGCAACAGCTATAATACAAGAGTTCTAAAAAACCGATGAAGATTGGGTCATCATAGGTCAGTTTGGATATAACAAACAAATATACCAAGGAACAACGCTGACGTCCTCAAAGACACCTGCTGGTAAGGCATCTAAAGGATCAGTTGTTGTAATTTCATCAAATGGTAGGCTTCAGCTATGATTCCGAGTCTCAGGTCAACGTAAGTATGTATCGTTGGGGTTGCCCGATACGCCCGAAAATATGAAGCTTGCTGAGATGAAAGCAAAGCAGATCGAGTTTGACATTCTTGCGGGACATTTTGATGAAACGTTAGCCCGCTACAAACTGCAAACCATGCTGAGCGTAGTGGCTCCAGATATTACACCCAAAATTACGCCCACTCTGAAAGAAGTTTGGGAAAAATACCTGGACCCAACACCGATCTTGTCGTGCGATCGCGGCTTGAGCGGCTTGAGCTAGCGATCGCTCAACTCATCCATTTTTGACTGCAACACCTGTGCTGCGGTAAGTTGCAACTCTGGAAAGAGTGCTGAAACGATGCGCTGATCTCCCTTAAAAACCACCTCTTCATACAACCCTGCTACCCACGTCAATTAGCCCATTGATGTCCCTCGCTGAAGGCATTTCCACCAGTTCTCCGTTCACTAATTCGTACCAAATATCGGTACCATCGTCATAGTTCAGACAATCTTTCAGGGTAAAATATTTTGGGGTGGGTGTTGGATTAGCCGCTTGAGTCATGGGTGAGTTCCCAGAACAAGCTGTGACTATTGTAGCCAAATGGCTGATCGCTCTAAATGATTCGAGGGCGATCGCCGAAGCAAACCCATTAGCTCCTGAACAGATCAGAGCGTGCGATCGCCTAGCTGAATCTGAAAGGGCGATCGCTACAGTATCGCCTTATCAAGAGACAATACAAGCATCCTGAACATCAAAGTAGTGCGATCCGGCATTGAATCAATGGTTAGACGCTCGCCAAGCCTATCCAAGCACCTTTTTGTTAAAACTGCCTATCTTTCCCTGAAATAGGCTCATAAAATGAAAGAGAGTCGGACTTTATCGAGGTCACACCAGAATGGCTACTCGTCCTCGATACCGCCGCAAAGCACCTTCCTATCCAGAGTTACAGGGGCTTTTTTTCAATAAAACGCCAGATGCACATGCTTTCTTTAATCCTTTGCACCAGAGAAGTAAGGATAGTGGTCATACAACTGCCCAGTCGATAACCAATCTTGCCGTTCAACGTCAGGAAGGCATGCCTTCGTCTGCTAACCCAGAAGAAGAAGAAGTCCCGACTCAAGCTCAAGCTCAGGAGAAGGGAAAAGAAGTCCCGACTCAAGCTCAGGAGAAGGAAGAAGGGTAGTGCATTAACGCACGGGACAGAGGAACATTAGGCTACACCACCACCATAACCGGGGAGACCAGCGCATGACCATCGAGATGACCTGTCCGACCTGTGGGTCTCACG
>JACYMB010000392.1 GCA_015272205.1 Synechococcales cyanobacterium T60_A2020_003
GCCGTCTTTGATGGTGCGCCGCAGGAAGTTGACGGCCTGAATCGCTTCGGGTTGCGCTAAACCGATTTCCCGCGTGTCCGGTTTGAGCCAAAATCCACCGTAACCCGCTAGCACTTCTACGAACATCGCGGTGAGTCCTTCGTAGGGACGTCCCTGCCACACATAGCCCCATTTGGCAGATTGCTGAGACTGAAGCGTTTTGGCGATCGCCATCATGTCTTCAAAGGTCGAGGGAGGCTGTAGACCTGCCTTGGACAGAAGGTCTTTACGGTAGTGCAAGACCCCGATATCTGAGCGGAGGGGAATCCGGTAAAGCTGCCCTTGATAGCGTCCACCATTGAGGTCGCCCGGTAAAAAGTCAGCGAGGTCAGCTTCTGGCAGGCGATCGCTCAAATCCAGCAGCCAACCCGAAGCCGCAAAATGGGGCACCCAAATCGTGTCAGCATACACCAGATCAAACCGTTTGCTGTTCTGCTCAAAGGCTTGGCTATACAACTTTTCTAGATCGTCGGTGTTATTTGGCCCTTCAACAATTTGTACCTGAATATTGGGATGCTGCTGTTCAAAGGTTTCGACTAAGGATGCCCACCGCTCTGCCTCGGCACCAGACATCGCAATCGAAAGCGTAATCGGCGCGGCAGCGGTACAGCCTGCGATGAGCCGAACAGCCAAAAATCCTAGAAGTACCAGACCCAGCAACGTCCATCGCCGCGATCGCCACCCTTTGATCATTGACCCTTTCCTTATATACCCAGATACATCCTGTAGGCATGGTTCCCGTGTATCTCACCAGTATGATTCTGCCTGACCCCGAAGCGGACAACTCGATGACATAGTTTTTTTGAACATTTAGCCATCCCTAATTCCTAAACCAGTGAAGAAAAGTAAAGGTTTTTTGCCGTAGGATAACGATGTACTGTGCAACAGCACCACGCGCAACAAGTCAGTTTGACTGCCAACGTGAGGAGCGATCGCGTACTGTTGCCCAATCTTTAAAACCGTCCGTTTTAATATGCTGATTGAATCATTGCTTATCCAATCGGGGCTGGGACTGGCATCCATTCTACTGGCCGAGCTAGTGCGCGATTTCTACCATGTTGCAGGCCACTACTGGCAACCCATCCAGGCGTCCCATACTCTTCATCACAAAGCCTATCGGCGCGATCTCAGTATCGTCAGTCAGGCGGCCTATTGCAAGGCGCAGCTTTACAACGACGTGCCGGAAGCCGCTGTTATGGTCGGGGTTGTCGGTATCATCGCGCTGCTGGTTCATAGCCTTGGTATGGTGTTGGGGGTGGTGTACTCGGCTGGATTTTTAGTGACGGCACTGGCGCGATCGCAAGGGTGGCTGCTCTGGACCGACTACACCCACGAACCCGGCGATTTGACGGAAATTCCGAGCGTTTGGCGCGTGAATCGGTCGTACCACTGGCGACACCACTTTGATCAGGGCAATGCTTACTTTTGCGGACACTTTACGATGGTGGATAAAATGTTGGGAACCAGTTTGTCCCTCAAAGGAAAAGTCATCGCGATTACAGGCGCATCGGGCACCATGGGGCAAGCGTTGATGCGCGAACTCGCCCAGCAAGGCGCAAAAATTATCGCACTAACGACATCGGACACACTTCAGCCCGATCCGAGTATTCGTTCAATGCAGGTGATCCAGTGGCAACCTGGACAGGAAGAGGAACTGGGCGATCGCCTTCGGTACGTGGATATTTTGATCCTCAACCACGGGATGAACGTTTACGGCGATCGCACGCCCCAGGCCATTGAAAAAGCCCTCGACGTCAACGCCCTTTCGGCGTGGCGCATGGCCGAGGTATTTTTTAGCACGGTCGATGGCCCCACCGATCGCGCGACCAAGGAACTCTGGGTCAATACCTCAGAGGCAGAGGTCAATCCCGCCCTCAGCCCCCTCTACGAACTGTCAAAACGGTTGATGGGAGATATTCTGACCCTGCGCCGATTGGACTCCCCTTGCGTGATTCGCAAGATTATTCTGGGGCCGTTCAAAAGTAATCTCAACCCCTACGGCATCATGCCACCCACCTGGGTTGCCAAGGCCGTTGTTGCCCTTGCTAAGCGGGATGTTCGCAATATCATTGTGACGGTGAATCCCCTCACCTATCTCGCGTTTCCGGTTAAAGAAATGTCTAAATCACTGTATTTTCGAGCTTTCTCGAAGGGCGATCGCCGTTGAGAGGTTGCCTTCACTACGGTTGCCTGGTCTTCAGTTAAGGGGCGATCGCAGTTTTTCCAGCTATTACGGTCATCCTAGTCACAGATCCCAACGTATTCCCATAGAGGGGGGCGTCCCTTTCTTGGCTACAATGGGGCTGCAGAGTCTTTACATTGCTTGACCTTGCTTAACGTAGCAAGTCTAATTGCGCAATCATTTTGCAACACTCAACCCTGTCAAGGCTCGCATTAGAGAGTTCACCCTGTTTGGTTGCACACCCACTGAGACTATGCCAGATTCCTCCTGGTTTCCGAAAGATTACGCCTTAGACGCGTTAGAAGACGAACTAGAGTCCCTAGAAGCGCTCATGCCCGAATTGACCGATTCGGATCCTATGGGTAGCTACTTTGAACGGGGCTTGGCAGGACGTCGTCGCAAAGCCGCCATGACCTTGACGGTGGTATGGAGTATTGTCATTGGCCTACACCTCGTATCGTGGGGAATTTGGGTAGTCCTGGGTTTGACGTTTTTGATGACCCTTCACGCGATCCGCGTATTGACCGCTCGCCCAGACCCGCTGCCGGAGCCATTACCGTCTACAGGTCGCCCTGAAGATTTCCCCTACGTTTCAATCTTGGTATCGGCGAAGAACGAAGAGTCTGTAATTAAATCACTAGTGAAGGATCTGTGCAATCTAGACTATCCAAGCGATCGCTACGATCTTTGGGTGATTGACGACTACAGCACCGATCGCACTCCCATCCTTCTGGATCAGTTGGTGGAAGAACACCCGCAACTGAATGTCCTCCATCGGACAGCGGATGCCCAAGGCGGCAAGTCGGGAGCGCTGAATCAAGCCTATGTCCTTACCAAAGGCGACATCATCGCTGTCTTTGATGCCGATGCCCAAGTACCGCCCGATTTATTGCGGCGAGCGTTACCCCTATTTCAGCGCGAGAACGTGGGCGCTGTACAGGTGCAGAAGGCGATCGCCCAAGCCACCCGCACGGACGGTTCGGAAAAGAATTTCTGGATTCGAGGCCAAGTCGCGGAAATGGCCTTGGATAGTTACTTCCAGCAGCAGCGCACTGCCATCGGCGGCATCGGAGAACTGCGGGGGAACGGTCAGTTTGTACGCCGCACAGCCATTGACCACTGCGGCGGATGGAACGAGCAAACCATTACGGATGATCTGGATTTGACTATTCGCCTCCATCTCAACCGTTGGGATGTCGATTTTCTGGTTTTTCCAGCGGTAGAAGAAGAGGGCGTTACCCGAGCGATCGCCCTTTGGCATCAGCGGAATCGCTGGGCAGAAGGGGGCTACCAACGGTATTTAGACTACTGGCGGCTGATCGTGCGAAACCGCATGGGGATGCACAAAACTATTGATTTATTTATGTTCTGGCTGACGCAGTATATTTTGCCCACCGCCGCCATTCCCGACTTTTTGATGGCGATCGCCCGGAGTTCTTCCCCTATCCTCAACCCAGTAGCAGGTCTGGTTCTATCGATGTCCTTAATTGGGATGTTTCAGGGAATTTGGCGGACTCAGGTTCAGCTTCAGGGACGAAAACCCTCCATCCAGGTAGTCTTTAGTACTTTTGTTCAAACCCTGCGGGGACTGGTGTATATGGCTCACTGGTTTGCCATTGTTGCCAGCACGACGGCTCGCATCTCTGTCCGCCCCAAGCGTCTGAAGTGGGTGAAAACCATTCACCAAGGCTCGGATGACCTCTGGTTAGACGTCCAAGAACAATCCCAGTAATCTCAGTCCTAGCTGAGTTTTGCGGCAATTCTGGTGTTAACTCACGTAGGAATTGGCAAACCCTGATCCCCAAATCTAGGCAAAGGCTTTCTGAGAGGGGAGCCTTTGTTTTATAGTGGGCGTCAGTTTTGCAGTGTATGGGTTGCCGCCGAGTATTTTTGTCATGGTCTTCAAATCACTTTTGGACTCGAAGGGATCACAGCGCTGGATCTATATCGCTGTCGCAACCCTAGTCTTTGCGATCGCCTTTACCCAAGACCCGGTTTACGTTAGCAATCAAACTACGAAATTCTTACAAGGGCTGGCTCAAGCGGGGTTAGGCAACCTTCAGGAAGACTGGCTAGCCAACACGATCGATCCCCTGCCCGCTTTTACGTTTATCGTGCGGTGGTCATACACCTTTTTCGGCAAGCTTATTTTTTACGTTTATCCGATCGCGATTTTTGGTATTTACGTCTATAGCTTGACCAGCATCGCGGCAAAACTCTTCCGCATCAACGATTCCGTTCCTAAATTCCTCGTCTTTTTTGCTCTGTTTATTGCAGCTCACGGCATTCGAGGCGAAATTTTTGGCGTCAAGCTCGAAATTCTCTACCAGGGACTCGCTGAGCAGTACATTATCGACCACTATTTCCATCCGGCAGTATTTGGCGTGCTGATGCCGCTGTCGATGTATTTATTTTGGATACGCCGACCGATTTGGGCAGTGATCTTGTTGGCGATCGCGGCAACGCTTCATCCCGCCTATCTACCCAGTGCGGCCTTGTTGACCCTGTCCTATATGCTCATTAGCTGGCAGCGGCACCAGTCCTGGAAACCGCCTCTAGCGATTGGCGTGCTGGCCTTTGTGGGGGTGCTGCCTGTGTTTTTGTACATGACATTGCCCTTTCAGCCTACTACCGCCGAGCTATTTCAGCAGTCCCAGGACATTTTGGTGAATGTGCGGATCCCTCACCACTCCCTACCTCAACGCTGGTTGCTCTCGATTGGGGCAGTCATTCAAATCGCGATGATGGCAGGAGCAATTTATCTATCTCGTCGCACCGACCTATTTTGGATGCTGCTCGTGCCGTTTGCCAGTGCGATCGCCCTAACGATCTTGGACATAGTGACTCAAAATAGTTCGCTTTCCTTTACGGCTCCATGGCGAGTGTCGTCGTTTCTAATGCCCATATCGCTCGTCATTTTATTGGCGGCCTTCGTGGATTGGATCGGTCGGCGTTGGGCTGGGGCGATCGCTGACCATGAACGGGCGATCGCCATCGGAGCCTGCGTTGTCATCGCGGGTATCCTGATCGGCAACGTGTTTGATCAGATCGAAAAGTTTCGTGCACCCGATCCACCGCGCGCCATGATGAACCACGTTCGCGATACCAAACAACCGGGAGATACCTATCTCATTCCCGATGGCATTCAAGCCTACCTAGACCTAGAACCGCTGTGGAAATTTCGCCTCTATACAGGCGCGCCGATTTTGGCAAACGTCAAGTCCCATCCCTATAAAGACGTTGAAGTGATTGAGTGGTTTAAGCGGGTCGAGTTGATTGACCGTTTCTATCAGGGAGAATTTGCAGAGCGCTGCAACGTGCTGCAAACAATTCGGGATCAGTACGCTCTGTCCCACGTGGTCATGCCCACCCGTAAACGCGATCTGGAATGCCCAAATCTCTCGAAAACCTATGAAGATGAAAACTACCAGGTGTATAGTGTTTCTGACTGAGCATTTT
>JACYMB010000393.1 GCA_015272205.1 Synechococcales cyanobacterium T60_A2020_003
ATGACTGGAATCTCGTTCAGTTTTTAGCGAATTCATACCGCTATTCAGCAACGCCTACGGTTTTATGAAAACTATTATCTTGCGTTTGGGAATGGGGATGGTGGGAACGATGCAAAATGACATGTTTAGGGGATGCAGGGCGATCGCCTACCTTAAAATGCATAAACATGGTGCGTTCGCAAACATCTATTCGCTATGGCTGACTCCTACTATTCCTTTTGGTTAGTTCCCCAAGAGCCTGACTTAGAAGAGGTTCAGGGGATTATCGATGCTCTGTCGAAGCGTTTTGGTACCGTACCCTTTTGTCCCCATGTCACCCTCTATAGCGGTCTGGTTCCCCCTACTTTAAATATCCAGGCTGTTTTAGCTGAGCTGGCATCGATGCAGGTCTTTGAATTAGAGATTTTTGGCATAGGCCATAGCTCTCGATTTGCTAAAACCCTCTATGTGCAGCTTCAGCCAGCCTCTGCGTTAACCCAGGTCGTACACCGTTTAGTGACGGCTATCCCCAATGCCCAGATCCCTGTGTTGGATCCCCACGTCAGTTTGCTTTACCATCACCTCGATGATGGAACTAAGGAAGATCTGAGCAGGACAATTTCCCTATCTCGGTCTACGATTCAGTTTGACCAAGTGCAGGCCGTTGCGGCTCCCCAAACCTTTGACACCCAAGAGCATGTTTCCAGCCTACGCTGTGTCTGTCGCCAATTTTTGAGTACACCATGATGTCTCCAAGAATTATGGGTCTACTGCCTGCTGCGGGTCAGGGTAGCCGCATTAGTCCTCTGCCCATGAGCAAAGAACTGTTTCCCATTGGCTTTCAGGAGCTGACTGAGCAAGGGTTGCGGCCTAAGGTGGCCTGTCAGTATTTGCTGGAATCTATGGGAAAAGCAGGGGTGCAGGAATCGTTTTTGATCTTGCGTCCAGGCAAGTGGGATATTCCTGCTTATCTGGGTGATGGCTCCCAGTTGGGGATGCGTCTGGCCTATTTGACCGTGCATGTGCCCTTTGGGGTACCCTTTAGCCTCAATCAGGCGTACCCCTTTGTCAAGGATGCCATTATTGCCCTGGGCTTTCCGGATATTTTGTTTCGTCCTAGAGATGCCTACGTCACGCTGCTGGAGCGACTGCAAACCACCCAGGCCGATGTCGTGTTGGGGTTATTTCCTACCGAACAGCCAGAAAAGGTGGGCTTGGTGGATTTTAATGAGAATGGCGTAGTGTTGGGGATTTATGAAAAGTCTCAGCTAACCCATTTGCGTTATATGTGGGCTATTGCAGTGTGGCGACCCAGTTTTACGGAGTTTCTGCATCGGACGGTGGAGGCGAAACTCCAGGTGCTGATCGGGGAACAGCCTCCCATGCGGATCAAGGCAATGCCTGAGTATGTTGAGACGCCCATTGGGGATGTGATTCGAGATGCGATCGCCCATAACCTCCGCGTAGAAGCGGTTCCCTTTGAAACGGGTCAATACCTAGATATTGGCACCCCCGAAAACCTGATCCATGCGGTTTATCACTATGACAAACCCTCAGGTTATTAAAAATGGTCATTGATGTCCTAGCTGTGATACTGATGGAGGGCTGCTGCCGCTGCCGGGATGCGATCGCCCATTACTCTGGAGATGGTTTAAGAGAACAGAGTGGATTTTACCACAAACCAGTCAGTAATTCTGTCTCAAGCTCATAGAAGACTTTTAGGCGTTGCATAATTAAGGGATGATATTGGGTAAAAGACCTATGCCATGCCCGGAATGTGGATCGACTAACATCCGTAAAAATGGACATCGAAGAAGTCAACAACATCGCATTTGTGCCGATTGCCGACGACAGTTCATTGAGACTTATCAAGTTCCTCTGGGCTATCCCGATGAGTTCAGGCAGGAATGCCTCGACATGTATGTCAATGGCATGGATTTCGAGGCATGGAACGGGTCCAAGGGGTGCATCATACGACGGTGATGAACTGGGTCAAACTGGTCGGTGAACGTCTCCCAGATGCCGATGATCCAGACCAACCTCCCCAGGTTGGTGACCTCGATGAACTGGAAACCTTTGTGGCTTCAAAACAAACAAAATCTGGATCTGGACAGCAGTAGACCACTGTTGTCCAGGTAGTTTAGGCTGGGTGTTGGGCGACCATAGTGCAGAAACGTTCAAACCTCTGTAGGCGATCGTGGCCACTTGGACGTGCTACTTTTACGTCACTGATGGCTGGTCAGTCGATCCAGGATTGATTCCAGACAGTGACCAGATGGTTAGCCAAACTTACATGACGCGGGTGGAAGGCGAAAATACCCGGTTACGTCATGATTGAGCCCGTCTCCATCGTAAAACGTTGTGCTATTCAAAGTCCGTAGCAATGCTAGCTCATGCCATCCGACTGTTAATTCATTACCTCAAGTTTGGTGATGTACCTGTCCCTCAACGCTTCTAGCTATTCATCTCTCTATTCAGCAACGCCGGAAATTGAATAGCGAGGCTACCTCTATTTTGCCAGAGCTTTCAACGTTTTCCGCATCACATTATACGAAATCCTGCTATAGGGTGGCACTAAACCCCACCGCCTGACGCCACCTCCTCTACCCTGCGGGAAGCCGCTTCGCGTCTAGGGTAAGGGGAGGTTGGGAGGGGCTCTGAAATAGTGCTACTTTACGAATCGGATTCCGTATTACAACATTGATACAAAACGTTGCCCAATGAGGCGTTCACTCAGCGTCCGAACCCGTAAGACAGATCTCCGATTTCTCTTGTCAGGTTCAACAGCATGCTTCCGGCTTACAAAAGAAGTCGGAGATCTCCCCCCGTCGCCGCCGCTGCCCGTCGCGGTTCATCCATACACTCAATCCGCTGTAATACGGCATGGTGGCACAGCCCGCAATATCCACCTCGCGCCGACTGCTATACTCGTCATCCTTGCCTTCCCACATCAGTTCCGTCCGTCGCGTAGAGTGGATGCGGGTTGTGGGGGCCGTAAGTGGCCTGCTGGCATAACAAAGCATGAAGGCATAAACATCTGCCCTCAATTATAGTCACTACCCAAAATGCCACCAAATCAAGCTTTTTGCAGGATGGAATGGGCGTGGTGAGTAGGGGGATAGGGGCGATCGCCTCTAGGTACGTTCAAATCCTACCGAATTTCAAACGGCTTGCCTGAGATTTCCCTGAGGGTTTCCCGGTGAATCGTCTGAACCTGAATTTCGTTTACGCCAAAAATGGATGAATCCGCTGCATGAGTGCCATCGCCCGTTGGGTAATGAGTGTCCAGTTCTCGGTGGCGATCGCCTCGGCTGGAAAGAGACTGCCCGCCAGCCCCAGGGCGATCGCTCCGGCTTGCAGGTATTTGGTTGCATTCTCTAGGGTAATACCGCCCGTCGGGATGAGGGGGATATGTCCCAGGGGGCCTTGCAGACTTTTGAGATACTCCGCCCCACCGACCACGTTTGCCGGAAAAACTTTAACACAGGTGGCTCCGGCTTGCCATGCCGTCGTAATCTCTGTGGGGGATAGGGCACCGGGAATTACCGGAATCTGGCAGCGCACCGCTTCCTGAATCAGGTCAGGATGGGTGTGGGGTGAAAAGAGGAACTGGGCACCGGCGGCGATCGCATCTTGCAGATCGTCCCAGGTCAGGATTGTGCCGGCACCGACCCAGCAGTGGGGATATTCCGCCCGCAAGCGTCGAACCAGATCGGCAGGGCGATCGCTGTTCCAGGTAACTTCAATCAACTGCATCCCGCCAGCGATCACTGCATCCGCCATGTGGTGCCCTGTACTCAGAGTCGATGCGCGAATGACGGCGATCGCTCGCTGTTGGTACAGAATGTTGAGCCAGTTCTGCGCTATGGATTCATGAAAGGCATTCTGCTCAAAAAGCGGTAGGGACGCACTAATGTACGCCCCTACGTCTTCTGAAAACGAGTCAGAGAGTTCCATAAAACTGAACTCCTGCAAAACTACGCGATGCGACAAGCGCAATGCTCTCTACCGTAAACCTGCTTGGATGCGATCGCCGCCACAGCAGGATGCTACCAACTGGATTTGACAACGCCAGGAAGCAAACCTTCGTGAGCCATTCGACGAAGCTCGTTGCGGCACAGCCCAAAATCGCGGTAGTACCCCCGTGGGCGTCCGGTTGACCAGCAGCGGTTGCGGAGACGGCTTGGCGCGCTATTGCGGGGAAGCTGCTGAATTTGACGGTGGATGTCCATCCGCTCCTGCTGAGAATCGGCATTTTCAAATGCTTCTTTCAACTCAGCTCGCTTTGCAGCATACTTCGCAATGAGTCTTGCGCGCTTCTTGTCGCGCTCAACCATGCTTTTCTTCGCCATAAACCTATGAACTCATTTAAAACAGCATTTTTTATAATAGCGCGATCACCCCAACTTTGTACACGCTTTTTCAGCTTGATTCAACGGACATGAGTTTTGGCAGCGCCGAGGGCACTACCTTGGTGGGATCGGCAGAAGGACACAAATCGGCGAGTTGGCAGCGATCGCACGCGGGATTGCGAGCGGCACATACGGCGCGTCCGTGGTAGATCAGCCGAATCGACCAATTTTCCCAGTCGGGCTGAGGGAGAAGCTTCATCAAATCTCGCTCGATCTTGACAGGATCGGTATGCTTCGTGAATCCCAATCGTTGGCTCAACCGCTTAACGTGGGTATCCACCGTCACCCCGGCATTGATCCCAAAGGCATGCGCCATCACCACATTAGCCGTTTTGCGGGCGACTCCTGGCAGCGTGAGCAATTCTTCCATGCGCTTTGGAACCTTGCCGCCAAAATCGCTCATAATCTTGCGGCAGGCACCTTGGATATTCTTAGCCTTATTGCGATAGAACCCCGTCGAACGAACCAGGTCTTCAATGTCTCCGATATCGGCTGCCGCCATGGCGGCAGCATCGGGAAACTTGGCGAATAAGGCGGGAGTGACCTTGTTGACCCGCTCATCCGTACACTGGGCGGACAGAATGGTGGCGACTAGGAGTTGAACTGGGGTTTCGTAGTCCAGCGAGCAGGTGGCATCTGGATACAGTCGCTTTAGGCGGATCAGAACTTCTAAGGCTCGCTGGCGTTTGGCAGACTGGCGACGGGGAGTGCTCACTGGGGCGTATTTTGAAAGATTTCCAGTTGGGTGGTATCGCGCACAATCAAGAAAATGCCGAGGCCGAGCAGCAGGAATAAGCCCGTCTGCATCACACTTTCCTGAAACCGCATGGGCAACGGCTTACCCCGCAGCCACTCAACGAGCAGGAAGGCAAGCTGACCGCCATCCAAGGCAGGCAAAGGCAGGATGTTGATAATCGCGAGATTGATGCTGATGATCGCAGTAAAGGGAAATAGGCTCGTGGCATCGCCCTGGGCATACTTAGCTCCCTGCTCCACGATTTTGACTGGGCCACTCACCTGATTCGCCATTTCCGAGAAATTGGTGATCAGCATCCCAAAGCCTTGAACCGTTCGGACGAACATATCCTGGAAACTCCGAGCCGCG
Organism: Synechococcales cyanobacterium T60_A2020_003; assembly: GCA_015272205.1. Taxonomy (NCBI): domain Bacteria; kingdom Bacillati; phylum Cyanobacteriota; class Cyanophyceae; order Synechococcales; species Synechococcales cyanobacterium T60_A2020_003. The sequence goes on from JACYMB010000393.1 coordinate 5,497, forward strand.
AGGGTCAGAACCTCAACAACGCCCGTTGGACGACGATATTCAAAGGTGCCGTTGGGCAGAAGCTGAACCCCAATACGACCTTTCCCGCCATCTTCTGCGGTCGGAGTAACGGTCACCTCGACTTGGCGATCGCCCCGCTGTACGGTCAGATCCAACGGAACCCCAGGACTTTGTTGAATCGTGGTCATCAGGGTTTGAATGGCCGCATCGGATGACCCTAGGGGTTGATCATTCACTTCGACAATAATGTCGCCCGCGCGAATGCCTGCCTGCGCTGCAGGAGCTTCACTCGAAAGAATTTCGGGTACAAGGACACCCGCCTGGGCATCAAAGCCCGCCGGAACCCCCACAAGGGTGTACTGTCCGACAAAGACCAAATAGGCAAAGATTAGGTTGGCAATAACCCCGGCGCTAATGACAATGGCGCGGTCAAAGACAGGACGATTGCGGAGCAAATCCGGATCATCCGAGGGAATGTCGCTATCGGGATCGTCATCGGGAAACCCAACAAATCCACCGAGGGGAATAGCCCGTAGCGCATATTCGGTTTGGCTGCCCTGGTATTTCCACAAAATAGGTCCGAATCCGATGGAAAAGCGATTGACATGAATACCTTGTAAGCGGGCTGCTAGGAAGTGCCCCAATTCATGAACCACAATTAATAGCGCAAGTACTGCGATCGCCGCGATAGCCGACATTTCAAACTCTTTATTAAACGTTTTATTCATTGTAGGCTGCAAGGCATTATTGTGCATCCTTGCGAATTACGGTTCAGCGTACTGACGGTTAGGAAGCCGAACAATCAAAGCGATTGGGTGAAAACTGAGGCAATAGGGCATCTGGAGTTCCGGCTTGGGCTTGGGCAAAGCGTCGAGCTAGGGGCGGCAGCATGGCAAAGGGACTGCTAAACCCTGAGAATAGAAATAGGCTTTCCCAATTCGCGATTGACCCAATCAATGGCTTTTGGTCACTGCTAAAGGCAACGATGCACGAATGCCATTGGCCGGGAATGTCTTTGAGAGCGGGGATGTAGGCGGAAATCGCAGTCCGAAGCTGTTCCTCACTATGAGCCGCGTTCACAACCGCGTTTGGATCAGTAAGCATCCGGCTCAGTTGCCCTATGCAAAGATGGCGATCTGGGAATTGCACGATGCCTGGATCAAGAACAGGGGGTGCAAGTTCATGCCCAGGTTCATCCCAGAGACTTGCCGTATTCGTTGCTCCGGCGACCTTCTCCGCACCAAAGCGTTGAATGCGGGCTGGCATGACGAGAGTTTGGAGCTGCAAATCAACAGGAGGTGCTTCAATCACTTCAGCTTTGCTGTAGTAGCAAGGGACGGATATCTCGACCTGCTTCAGCAAAGAACGAGTTAACCCACCTGCACACACGGCTACACATCCAGCACTGTATGTCTGGTTTGGGGTCTGGACTCCGGTCATGCGATCGCCCATTCGAGTGAGACCCATCACCTGTTCGTTGCGTAGAGTTCCCCCTAGGCGCAAAAAGGCTTGATTGTAGGCATAGAGCATCGCCATGGGGTTCACGTGACCGTGGCGAACTGTAAAAGCCGCAATAATAGAGGCCGGATTTAAAAGAGGCTCTATATCCAGAGCCTCATCGACCCTGATCCGAGTCGGCGGGATGCTCATATGGGCATACTGCGTGGCGATCGCCTCTGAATCATCCTCTGGGGAAACCGTCAGCAGCAGATCTACCTCGCGAAATTCGGTACTTTTCTCTAGTTCATCCGAGAGTTGGCGGTGGCGGTCGATCCCTTCGGTAAAGAGTGTTTGTAAATCTGGGGTCGTTGCGCTCCAGTAGGGAATGCCACCATAGCTGAATCGGGTCGCATTGTGGGCGATCGCGTCCTGCTCCAAGACCAAGACCGAGAATCCTAAGCGTACTAGCTCATAGCTCAGCGCTGCACCTGCAAATCCATTTCCAACAACAATCCAGTCGTAGCTATTTGTGATCACGTTTATTTGCTCGTAAATGATAACGGCACCCAGAGGTTAGCTTTTCGGATCGAAGCAGGCCGCCCAGTATTTTGAACTCCTATTTTTCTTTTCTGAAAAGCATTGACGTAGGAAAACACCTTGAGTCTACTAGAGGCAAAATGACGATAGACTTACGGCCTGTGTGACTGTGAGTCAACGACTGCATCGCAATCTCTGCGGTGTTCACTATATAGCTATATAGCGTTCCTACGTGATTTGTGAAAAAGATGAGTTGTGAAACGTGCGCC
>JACYMB010000394.1 GCA_015272205.1 Synechococcales cyanobacterium T60_A2020_003
TCGACACCTGGACCGAGTTACTCTGCCATGCCGCCTGATTGGATAAAGTCGAGCTTAGTCAGTTACTCCATTATTAATTTTCAAGGCTCCGATCCCGAACTCTACATCTGGGTCATTCAACCCGCAGGCGATATCTCTTTTCAGTCCGTCGCGCTCTCCTCCTTCAATACTTCCCTCAGCGAACTCATTGCCCTCAGTCGCTCCACCATCGGCATACGAGGACGCAACAACCCGGGCGATCGCGCTAAGGGGTCGGTACTGATAGCATAGGCGATCTGTAAACCAGCGGTGGCGTCTTCCACGACTCAGAAGGTTGAAACGATCCCCGGTTTTTTATTCGGAATCCGAAGTAGCCTGTACTGTCCAGAAGGAGCCAAAGATCTGATGCGCTCAAAAATCTCCAGCCTCAATTTTCAGGTCAATTCAAAAGCTGTCCTCATCATGAACAATGCCTAAAGAAAACTGCTGTTAAGGTTAGGGCATCAAATGAAGACAGTTTGGTGCTTATGAACTCCGTCGATTTAGCCTTCACTCCCGCGATCGAGCAGGCGCAATTGATCCGCAACAAAGCCATTTCACCGCTGGAACTCACGCAACTCTATTTAGATCGTATTGAACGCCTGAATCCTAAGCTGGGAACCTATTTCACCGTGATTGCTGAACAAGCGATCGCCGATGCTAAGGCAAAAACTGAACAGATTGCCCAGTGTGATGACCCAACTAAACTTCCCCCCTTTTTTGGCGTTCCCATTTCCATCAAAGATTTGAATTCTGTAAACGGCGTGCGCTGCACTTACGGTTCCTATGCCCTGAAGGACAACGTTGCCACCTACGACGACTCCACCGTGACCCGTTGCAAGTATGCTGGATTTACCATTCTCGGTAAAACCGCCACCTCGGAAATGGGGTCGTGGCCTTATAGTGAACCTCCCGGATTTCCGGCGGCGCGTAATCCCTGGAATCCGGACTATACGCCCGGTGGCTCTAGCGGTGGGGCAGCGGCGTCAGTGGCGGCAGGGCTCAGTCCGATCGCGCAAGGGTCGGATGGGGGTGGCTCTATTCGGGGGCCTGCGTCTTGCTGCGGTGTCGTGGGCATCAAACCTGCACGGGGTCGCGTGTCCTATGCACCCATTGGCGATGTGCTGAACGGCATTGCTACGATTGGCCCGATTGGGCGGACGGTTGCCGATGCGGCGGCACTTTTAGATGTGATATCGGGCTATGTCACGGGCGATCCTTACTGGTTGCCCGATCCCGATCCGTCCTTTGTGCAAACGGCATTGATGGGCGCGAAACAGGGCGTTGGGCGATCGCTCCGAATTGCCTACGGGACGCGGGTGGAACCTCTGGGTGAGGCGCATCCAGACTGTGTGGATGCGGTGATCAGAGTGGCAAAGATCCTGGAATCCCTGGGACACACTGTTGAGCAGCATTGTCCCCAATACCCGGATTTACTCGAACCCTTCCAGGTGGTTTGGCGGACGGGGTTAAGTGCGTGCGGTCTTCCCCCAGAGGCATTTAGTCCCAAAAACCGTTGGTTGCTGGAACACGCCGACACTAGCGGTATCTATCAGCAAGCCGTTTGGAAAATTCAGGGGCTTGGGCGTCGGGTGGTGGCCTTCTTTGATCACTACGATGTGCTGGTGATGCCTATCTTCATGCATCCGACTATTCGCGTCGGTGAATGGGAAGAGATGACCCCTGAAGAGCATATGGAGAAGGTCATTAGCTGGATTGCCCCTTGCCCAATTGTGAATACCACTGGGCAGCCTGCGATCGCCATTCCGGCTGGGTTTGATTCGCGGGGGCTTCCCATCGGTGTGCAGTTGATTGGGAAACCTGCGGATGAGGCTACTCTGATTGCGCTGGCGGCTCATATTGAGGCGACGCATCCGTGGGCGCAGAATCGTCCGGCGATCGCGGTGGAGGAGTAGCAGGGTGAAGAGGTGACAAGGGGCAGGTTTGGTCAGTATCCATCCTTCCAATCCAAGGATTGCGGCGAAACCTGCCCGTACCCCACCGAGCCACAATAGAAATTTAACGTTGGGACATGAAGTCTAAATGGTAGCGGTAGAGGGCTACGGGGCGATCGCCCGCCTTAAAGTAATCGGGATCTTGAGGCGATAGGTAGATCGCTGTGACCTGGTCGGCCGTGATGTTGGGCTGATCAATCTTAGGGTTTATCTGCCGTTTGTAAGCCGTGGTGGTTTCGACGGTGTTGAAGTAGATCTGGGATGCGCCGCGAAATTCCTGCTGGAAGACTTCACTGGTGAGGAATTCGTCTGGACTGTTGCTCTCGGTGGCGCGGGCAACGACGGTGGAGACGAGTTGGCGATCGCCCCTTAGCAAGGTAATCTGACGGTTGGGATTTTCGGGATCGACTTTGACGGTTTTGACGGGGCGATCGCCCAAGTATGCCTTCGCCAGATTCAATCCAATAAAGGCGCGATCGGCGATGTTGGGGGCGTTGGTACTGGACGGTTTGACCCGTTCTACAGGAAAGAAAGACGACC
>JACYMB010000395.1 GCA_015272205.1 Synechococcales cyanobacterium T60_A2020_003
AGATTTCTTTGTTGTAGTCCTCGGCCCATACCGGTTGAATCGCAGGCTTAACGGCGATCGCCCCCCAGAGACCTATCGCAACAAGGGCCAGAATCACCAATCGGGCAATGCGACGAATCCAGCATCGGTGGGTTTTACGTTCGACTTCCAGTTGACACGTTTGAACCGTCATGCTAAACCTACAATCTCTCAAAATGCTTTCAGAACTTAGTACGGAGAACATTGAATTAACCCAACACTCCGTAATTTACGGGAGTCATCCCAGGCCATCCGTTTCCTATCCTGATACTACCGGAATGTGTTGAGTAAACATCATCTATAGATACAGGTCTACATGTATAGATACAGGTCTACATGAATAGGGCAAACTCACGGCGATCGCCCAAGCGGAATAGTGCGATCGCCGCTCAAGCCGGAATCCTGGGTGAACATCTAGTGCGAGATTGGCTCCTGCAACAGCACTGGCAAATCCTGCATCAGCGTTGGCGTTGCCGCTGGGGGGAACTGGATCTGATCGCCCATCAGGGGCAAAACACCCTAGCCTTCGTAGAGGTAAAAGTGCGGGGTCAGGGAAATTGGGATCGCGATGGCCTATTGGCAATGACGACCCAAAAACAGATCAAGCTTTGCAAGGCAGCGCAGCTCTTTTTATCCGAACATCCAGACCATGCAAACAACTTCTGTCGTTTTGACGTAGCCCTTGTGTCGTGGATGCCAAAGCTAGACAGGACAGCCATTTCTCCATCTCCTGAAGATATTGTTCTAGGCCAACCTGTTCCCTACGAGTCCTGCTCTCTCACGCTAGAGCAATACATTGCGGGAGCGTTTGATGCTTTCACGGTATAGCTAAAATTCGTCGTCGTAAGGTTGACTACCCATGCTGGCATCCTGATCGCGCTTAGACCCTAATAACTCCAGCCGATCAACTCGAATTACGGGCTTAGAGCGATCCACACCCGTAGCCCGATCCTGCCAATGATCAAATTTCAAAGCGCCTGTCACGCCGATCAGGCTGCCCTTACGCACATAGTTGGCCGCAACTTCGGCGATTTTGCCCCAAATCTCCAAACTGAACCAATCCGGCTCATCTGAGTCACGTCGCCGCCGATTGACAGCCAAGGTCAAATTGCAAACAACGTTGCCACTCTCGAAATACTTCACGTCTGGATCGCGTCCAGCCCGACCGACTAGATTGACGACATTGATGCTCATAGGTGTTTCTCCAGTTCATTTGTTCTTATCGCATCCTTAGCACAGTATATCGAATCTCTACCAGTGTCGATCTAGACTCTATATACGGTGCCTTAGTGTCAATATACGTGATGCATATAGCGCAATAGCGAACCTACTCCAATAAGCCGTGACAAAGGTTAATATAGACGAGCAACAGTCACTATTAACCCTGCATTCGCTAATTGCAGTTCAGCCAACGCCGAGCAACTCCAAAATTCGCAAGTTGCTAGACTCTATGCCTAAAACGTTATAGAATCCTCATCGACCGTTGGATACTAACAACCTTAAATTTTTATTAACGGCGATCGCTATTACTTTTTGAGGAGTAAAAAGCTAGTGAATTTCTTCAATCGCTTCTCATTTTCACGAGACATGGGTATCGATCTAGGTACCGCAAACACCTTGGTTTACGTCTCCGGCAAAGGGATCGTACTGCAAGAACCATCGGTGGTGGCCATAGATCAAAATGAGAAGATTCCGCTTGCGGTTGGAGAAGATGCCAAGAAAATGCTAGGCCGTACCCCTGGCAACGTCGTAGCCCTGCGTCCGCTCCGTGATGGCGTCATTGCAGATTTTGAAACCGCTGAACTGATGCTTAAGCACTTCATTCGGCGGGTCCACGAGGGGCGTACTCTAGTTTCACCTCGGATTGTGATTGGCATTCCTAGCGGTGTTACAGGTGTGGAGCGGCGTGCGGTGATGGAAGCGGCATCCCAGGCTGGAGCACGCGATGTTTACCTCATCGACGAGCCTGTGGCCGCAGCAATTGGGGCGGGGCTTCCAGTAGCGGAACCCACTGGAAATATGATTATTGATATTGGCGGTGGAACCACCGAGGTTGCCGTCCTCAGTTTGCAAGGAACTGTACTGAGCGAGTCTGTGCGCGTCGCTGGGGATGAGCTAAGTGACTCCATCACCCAGTACATGAAGAAAGTGCATAACCTCGTGATTGGTGAGCGCACTGCCGAAGAAATCAAGATCACGATTGGGTCTGCCTATCCGGCAGAAGACGACAACGAAATTGTAATGGATGTGCGAGGGTTGCACCTCTTATCCGGATTGCCTAGAACCGTAACGGTTAAGAGTCCAGAAATTCGAGAAGCAATGGCCGAGCCACTGCTCGTCATTGTCGAGGCAGTTAAGCGCACTCTAGAGCGAACACCTCCTGAACTTGCTGCAGACATTATTGATCGCGGCATTATGTTGGCGGGTGGTGGCGCACTGCTCAAGGGCTTGGATACCCTGATTAGCCATGAAACTGGCATTGTTGTACACATTGCGGCTGATCCGTTAAGTTGTGTTGTGTTGGGGACAGGGCGTGTTCTAGAGAACTTTAAACAGCTAGAGCGGGTCTTCAGCGGTCGTTCACGAAGTTTTTAAGCTCAGTCTATTGGCTTCTGTCCTAGCTTTGTCCTAGCGATAACAACCTTCAAGCTGGACAGATCGTATAAAGGGTGGTAGATAGGTCATTTCATATAGGACACTTGGAATAGTATTGTCTGCTCCGATGGTTTCCGTACGCATCACATTCTGGGCTTAATGTTTACTTCACGACGTTGGTGGGATCAATACGGGTTAAAGATAGGGGTCGTCGTTTTGGCCCTAGCGGGAGCTTGGGCATTACGTCAAACTCAAGCGGCTCCTGTTTTTGAAGTGTATCGGGTGATTACGCGTCCCTTTCAAGCTAGTCCACTAGAGGATGACATCCTTAAAGATGCCTATGCCTATACACGCGAGCTAGAGCAACGCATTGCAGACCTGGAAAGCCAGAATCAGCAGCTTCAGAGCTTACTAGATTACACCTCTAAGAACCCCGATGAGGGAATTTCTGCGCCTGTCATCGGTCGCAGTTCCGACCATTGGTGGCAGCAAATTGTGATTGGGCGGGGTTCCAATCATGGTATCCGTGAGGGCTCCGTTGTAGTGAGCACGGGTGGTTTGATTGGTAGAGTGACACAAGTTACCCCCAATACAAGTCGTGTATTGTTGATTAGCGATCCGACGAGTCGGGTGGGAGTGACCGTCAGCCGATCGCGGGCGATGGGCTATGTTCGTGGACAATCTGAGAACCGGGTTGTGATGGAATTTTTTGATAAGGTTCCAGATGTACGCCCTGGTGATGTGGTGGTAACATCAACGTACAGCCAGCTTTTCCCGCCAGGGTTAACGGTGGGGCAGGTAGAGTCTGTGAATTTGAATAAGAGTCCAGCTCCAGAAGCTGTGGTAACGCTTTCTGCCCCGATCAACATGGTTGAATGGGTCGTCGCATACGACAATTCAAAGCTTTCAGAGGATGAAGCGCAGCAGCTTGATATTTCGAGAGATGAAGTATTACCGACAGAGACCGACCGCATCAGTGGGGAGGAAGAACGCCCTTGATTCGGACGCTGTCGCTTAGCCCTCTTGGACGATGGATCCTGGACTGCCTGGTCACCGTTGCATCGGTAGTGATTTGCTTATTTATTTTGCCCACGCGGTTGCCAGGAATGGAGCTTTTGGGGGTTGCCCCGAATTGGCTGCTGATTTGGGTCGTGTCATGGAGCATTAGCCGTAACATTTGGCAGGGAGCGATCGCCGGATTAGCGCTGGGCCTCATTCAAGATGGGATGACCTTCTATGAACCCACCCATACTTTCAGTCTAATTCTGGCAGGAGTCATTACGTCCCGTCTGCAGAAGCAGCGCTATGTCCAAGAAGATTTTATTTCCGTTGCCCTAATTGTGTTTGGTATGGCCGTTGTGACGGAGACGATTACGGCTGTACAGTTCAGTATTGAAAGCTTTGCTAATTCTGCCCATCGTGCCTATCCTACTCTGGCCGAAATCTGGTTTGAATATCAACGGATTGCGCTTAGCTCTGCGATTTTGAGTAGCCTATGGGCTCCAGTGATTTACTATCCACTGAATCGCTGGTGGGAATGGGTGCGGTTTATGGATCAGCGGAGCTAGGAGCTATTGGTTGTAGTCAGGTGAGGGAGATTTAGAGTTACCTCGCTAGCCAATGCTGCGACAGTCTGAATAGGTAGCGATGGTTTTGCTTGAGTAACACGTAAATGTAGACGCTAATCAGGGCGAGTAGGCACAGGTTTCCTATCGTTACGTAGGTATTAATAATCTGCTGATCGCTCCAGCCCGCGTAGCTTAGATTATTCATGTCGCCATTTTCCTCTCCCCCCCAGAGGGAACCCCAAGGAATATCTCCCACTCCCCGTTTAACTTGTCGCCACAGCCAAAACTGACCCCAAAAGGTGTAGGCAGCCCCTAATACAACCGGATAACGGTAGAAATCCCATCGCCAATAGGCAGGGAGCGGGAAGTAAAAACTGACAATGAGCAAGGCACAAATATAGAATTCGCCGCCAATTCCGCCAAAGGACAGCAGCGTTTCAAATTGGGGTTCGGGTAACAGCCAAGTACACCAGAACTGCACCACGATTAAAACTCCTGCTAGAATCATCGGCCATCGCTGGCGTTCGCGTCGGCCTGCCCAGAATAGCAGCCCTAATAAAATCAGCACTCCAAAATACACAAAAAGGGAACGATCTTCGCTCACATTTGTCCATCCAAAGGGAAGCGGGATGGCGCGACGTCCAGACATCCAGGCAATCGTGGCGTGCCCCAACTCATGGAACCAAACTTTGATGCCCCATAGTAGAAAATTCAGGGTTGGGATGGCGTTGATCCCGATGCCTAGCAAGATTAGAATCGGGAAGCCAAACGTGTTGATGTGGCGATTCCTAAACGACAGTAGATCTCGATTGTCTACGCTGTCTTCAAGTTCTGGTGATGGCATTGGAAAACGATGATGCCAGCCCACTTTATTAGGTGATGCTAAACCGTAGACGGCTACTTCTGGTGCAGCACTTCTGAGATGGGCGAACCGTTCCTGTTCGAGGAGGGTGTAGATGACGGCGACCGCTCGGTTGGGTTTTGCAGATGAGGCGGGTTCTACCCGAATTTGTAGTTGATTGTTATGAAGTCTGCCTTGCCCCTCTAAGCCGTGCTCTCGCAGCACGTTCGGTAAGATGGCGATCGCCTCTGCTACCGGATCGGCATTAGACGGAGGTGGTAGGGATTGAGCAGGCTCCTGAAAACTCTCCTGAATTAAGGTGTAGGCCGCCTTCAGAGGGGCAACGCTAGCGCGATCGCCCTGGCGTAAGCAGTTCGTTTTGAGTCGCAGATAGGCATCACGAACGGTATCTAACGATTCCCCTGGTTCAGTCTGGAGGGTGTGATAGGCCCTATCCAACGCCGATGGTGGCGACTCCGGGGATGACGATGTTGACAGGCGATCGCCCGCCGCCTCATTCATAGAAAGCTCAACACTCCAATGCGGTTGAGATAATGCGCTAGAGCTGTAGTGAATCTGAACCGTTCGGATCCCTTTAGGCTGCAAGCGCCCCATGCCTTGCTGGACGGTGTTTGTTACCCAATCTTGATCGACTGGATTTTGGCTTTCCAGACACAGGATGATCTGGGACGATTGGCGATCGCCCCTTACCGTAATGCTATGGGCAGCAAAGGCTTGGTTCAGAAGGCAGGCGATCGCATCGGGATCTCCAGCTTTAGCACGGGTCACATTGGATACGGCTGTCATCGATTACCCCTTTAGAGCCGTGAGGATAGGTGCGCTGCTACTGCCCCGATTCTATCGCTGGCGGGTAGGCTTGGAGCCCTGACCACGAATCTCGAACCCAATAGCGTTCGGATTGCTCCTTGTGAGGATCGTTATCAGTTTCTTGGGGAACGGCGTATTGAGGCATCAGGGGAACCTTGCCATACCCTCCCGGAATATCAAGCACGTAGGTGGGTTGGCACAGTCCAGATACCCGCCCCCGGAGCGCTTCCATCAAGGCTTGACCTTCTGCAATCGTGGTGCGAAAGTGGTTTGTGCCCTTGGCCATATCCCCGTGATGGAGATAATAGGGCTTGATGCGGTTGCGAATGAGCGTCCGCATAAGCTGGGTCATCGTTTCAGGATCATCGTTCACGCCCTTCAGAAGGACACTCTGACTCAGCATGGGAATTCCGGCATCCACTAAGCGAGCGATCGCCGTTCGGGACTCTTCAGAGAACTCACGAGGATGATTGGTATGCAACACCACATAGACGGGCGTATCAACTTTGAGGGCTTGTACCATGTCGGGGGTAATGCGCTCCGGATCGACGACGGGCACCCGCGTATGAATGCGAATAACATCCACATGGGCGATCGCGTCTAGAGCTTGAATAATAGCCGCTATGCGTTCAGGGGAAAGAATCATAGGATCTCCCCCCGTTAAGATCACTTCCCACACTTCGTTGTGATCACGGATATAGTCGAGTGCTGTCTCTAATTCAGTAGGGGAGAGTCCTTGACCATCGTTTCCTACCTTTTCGCGGCGGAAACAGAAGCGACAGTAAACAGGACAGACATGGGTCGGCTTGAGCAGCACCCGATCTGGATATCGATGGGTAATTCCCTTCACGGGAGTAAATGGATCATCGCCAATGGGATCGGCCCGTTCTTCGGGCAGAACCGTCAGCTCATCTGAGGACGGAATAAACTGGCGGGCGATCGGATCATTCGCATTATTGGGATGGATGAGATCCATCATGGCAGGTGTGACTGCCATTGAAAATTGCTGTTGGGTTTCATCAATCTCAGCAATGCGATCCGGGGAAATCAATCCTGCATCTGTTAGATCCTGACCTGTGCGGGCAGTCCGTTTCTGATTTGAAACCAGACGATTCACAAAAGAAACCATGCTGAATTTCCTCATGAAAACGACGGGCGATCGCGAGCGACTGCCGTTCCGTGGTTTTACCATAGCCCAAGATTGTAAAATCAATCTCCATAATTTTTAGGAGATGGATCCGTTTGGGTTGTGATACTCAATTTCTCTAACCATATAATGAAATAACCGTATACTGAGAATTTCAGGCTATGGAGTTGTTCGGCACACTTTACGAGTGGTACCAAATACCTCCGTGTTTCCCCAACCATCTCAACGGGAAATGTTGCATTTCTTTGCAAGAGTTGCCTTAAACCTGAGCGAGAATCCTTAGCTGTCAATGCTTGATGTTGCTGGGATCTTGCCCCATTCAGACGAAATGATGATTCTGGAAAGTAGCGGGCTGTTTACCCTCCATGATCCCGATCATTCGGTGACGCAGACCATTCACGCGATCGCCCAACAAATTATGGCTTGAGGGAAAACAGGCTGTAATTTTTGCGTAAAGATTATCAATTTGAACCGAACTTTTGCTTCGCCTGATCGTACATTTCAGACGTGATGACTGACTCCCCAAGATCTTGGCAAAACTTCTCGATTTTCTTGCGAGCTGCAGGGCGCACAAAAAACGGAATCTCTTTAAGTCGAGCTTCGGCTTCGGGAGTCCACTGAACAGAGTCGCTCATAGGTGAAGTCAACGCAATTTAGAATACTTGCTTAGTCTAATGGTTAAAATTGTACTTTTACAATTGGCTCTGCTGAATTCTACGCCGAAAGCATCTACTCTCCGCCCGATAGTTCTATCGTACTGGCGCTCGCCCGCATCCATCGTCTAGCCCTAACCAGCGCGTTTACATATCAGTACGCTGTAACTACTGTTTTGTGAAATAAACAAAACTCTTCTCAGGGCAAAATCCCCAACGCTACTGCATTGTTTTCGAAACATGATTGCAGCGTATGTAAAACAGCTTATAAGTTACTAGAAATAATTAAATATAAATCTCCAAAAGTCCTGCACCGTCAGCAGCACGGTCGAATAAAAAAACACAATTTTTAATTTAGTCAAGTTACTTATAAAACTCAAACCATGAATCTGGATATGAATAGAAATAAAAATATTGCTCTACTGAGCATCATTTTGTTAGTTTCAATTATTCTCAATCTCTATAGCATTAACTTTCCCTTTGGATATCATCCAGATGAGGTCATCAAGGTTCATTTTATTCAGAATAATACCCAAGACTTTAGTCACCCTATTCTCATCCTTCAGATTGTAAGAATCTTTAACAGCGTATTGAGATTCCAATCTGAACAAAGCATTGTTACCTTAGGACGAACCACAACAGCAATTTTAGGAACACTCAGCGTTTTCTTAATATACACACTTGCTAGGCGTACCCTACCTACCCCATATGCTCTAGGTGCCGCTCTTCTGACAGCAGTTGCCCCAGGGTTGGTCGTTCATAGCCATTACCTCAAGGAAGACGTTGCATTTACCTTTAGCGTACTGCTATCCTTTATATGCTTTTTCCACTTCATAGATGCATTTTTGGATACCCAATCCTCCTTGAACCCATCACTATTATTTTCGAAGCCTAATCATGACTTAATGTGGAGACCTGTAATCCTGCTTGGACTTGCAACCGGACTAATGCTTTCTGCAAAATACAAAGCTCCTATCATTATTTTCGTTTATCTAATCTCCCCTCTCTATGTTTTTCAACTGAGAAAGCTATCTTATTTTAAGAATGTTAGCTTAGCACTTATTATCTCTATTGTTGTATTTTTATTGATTAATTTTCCAATCTTAATTAGTACAAATACTTTTATTAATGGATTTAACTATGAATTTAAACATGCTATCACTGGACACATCGGCATTTCTATTAATCCTTTAGAACATCTATTTCTATTCCATGCAAGATATAGTATTATTCCATCTCTAACAGCTCTACCATTTCTATGTGCCCTTCTCTTTATGGCCTACAGTATGTGGCAGTGGAGAGAGACATCTTGGCAAGATCTATTTTTGATCGTTTATGTCGGGATCTATTACCTGACAATAGAACTATCCCCGCTAAAGCCCTGGCCTGATTTCATGCGCTATATCGTGCCGCTTATCCCCATTCTGGCTTACATGGGTATGCAATTAGTTCATTTAATTGCTAATTATGTTCCTCTGGAGGTTAGAAGTTTTTCTGCACTAGCATTAACCACGATCTTAGTACTCTTCCCTTTTATAGATAGCGTTAAGTTGAGCTATTACTTAAATCGAGATACAAGAGATCAAGTCAATGAGATCATGCTCTCTAAAGCAGAGCCTATCGTCTACGAGGCTTATGTAAAACCGTTTGTCTATCCACCAGAGTATCCTCGACTAACGGAGTTTAATCCGCAAGAGGTCTGTACGATGATTGCGAGTAGTTTTATGTATGAACGGTATCTATTGGCTGGAACTCTCAGTAATCAAGCACCAGATGTTTATGAAAAAAACCAGCAATACCTGAAACTCTTTCAATATCCCTACACTGAAATCTCACCGAAGCATCGAAGCTTTGCCTTCAGTAACCCGACACTGAGGGTGATCGATACTTGCTACAAGTCAGAACCATAGCAAGAGCAACGTCATACCAACGGGCTATTGCGGATCGACCGCCCCTAGAAACATCTCTAAAACATTAATGTAAGACGTTCCCGTAGGCGTGGAACCTGTTTGCAAAGGGTCAGCTCATTCCCTTCGTGGTTCCAATGAACACGATCGAACACCTGATATAAGATATATAACCCTCGACCACATTCCTCTACATCATGAATGGCTTCTTGGGAACAGTCCAATTCATTAGCACAAGGTGAAGGTTGGAATCCTGCACCTTGGTCGGAAATAACCCACCAATACTGACCATCCATCCAGGAGAAGCGTACCAGCACTGTTTTGTTGGGATCCAGGTTGTTTCCGTGCTTGGATGCGTTGACCAACGCTTCTTGAAGTCCCAGCCGTATATCTTCCCGCAGACGCGGAGGAACATTCATCAGGAGCAAATCGAGAACTGGGCGAAGGTGGAGAGTGGAGGCGAAACTTACTGTGCCCCACCTACGACCATTGGGACGTAGTGAGATAGCAATCACGCAAAACCCCTCACTAGATTCAAGACTAACTTAGACGTCCTTGGAACGACCGCGAGACTGGATGCAGTTCCCATGCAATCTACTCCCAGGATTCAAGTACTGCCCTCACTCTTTTGCATGCACTTAAAGTATTGAATAAATTACACACTTAACTATTGTAAATCACATAAAGAGTGAATCGAAGCATGATGTTTATATCTTATCACATTCCCCAAGAGACTTGCGTTTCGCGTCCAGTTCTTTGCCTCTCTAGGACTTACGTTCGCAGTCAACTAGAGCACGCGTATTACTAGCAAGCAGTTCTGGTTATGATTGTTTCGGGTATAAGCGAGGTAATCAGCAACACGACGCATCAACATCAGACCGCGTCCACTTTCTGCGGTTAATTTGACGGTTTCAGGTGTTTGCTGTAACAGTGCATCGAAACCTATTGGATGCCCTTGATCCCAAATCTGAATTGCGACGGCTCGTTGGTAAATGGAAATGTTGACTCGAATTGGGGTTTCTACAGGTAGATGTTTATGAGCATGGCGAACAGCATTATCAAAGCCTTCGATGAGGGCTGTTTGGCACTCTAACCACACCTCTGAAGATACATGGTCAGGGTGGAGGTTTACAAACCAGTCAAGCACGTCTAAAACGGCGTTTGATCGCGTCTCAGTTGTAAATTCAGCGCTGTGAAGAAGTGTTTCAGTCTTCAAACTTGCTGGGGTAATCGGTGGTTTGGATAGGGACTCCATAGCGCGATCGCCATTTGTGTAGTTGACCTAAAATCAGCCTAGGACATGGGCAGCCAGGATTGCATTGTGGTGCTTAGATTTAGCCCATATGATTTAGCCCATATATGCCCATATGATTTAGCCCGTATATAGAGTATTCATTTATTCTACATAGGATGTTAGGGCTAGGTAGTACATCCGTGTGTTGCTGGATGTATGGGAGATGCCCTGACAAACGGCACTGACAAACAAGAAAATGGATGATTACGGTTCTATCTTCCCAGCAAAGTTGTACTTACGATATCGGTGGGGAGATTAGCTTAACAATTAGTGTGCTTGTATTGTGCCTTGGGAACCTCCGAGGCGATCGCCCCAGTGCTGCAGTCATAATTCTAAGCATGACGCTTTGCGTCAGTTAGGGATTTAGAGATAGATTGAGGATTTAGAATACCTGCACGTTGTGGGTTCGAAACTCCAACTGGTTACTCTTGAAGCGCTCTGCCCTTGGAAAGATATGGATCGATTGAATCTCAGCATCGTTCAGCAATTTTGGGCGATCGCCCGAACCTATTGGAGCAGCGAGGAGAAATGGCAAGCGCGAGGCTTTCTCCTCAGTGTTGTGCTTCTCTTGCTAGCCTACACAGGCTTGGGTGTGGTGCTGAACAATAAGCGGGGCGTTCTGATTTCGGCGCTTTCGGCCCATGATGAATCTCGATTTTGGCAAACGGTGGTCATCTTCATTGGGGTGCTTGTGGCGTATGCGCCCTTGCTAGCAGGCTACACCTATCTACGCGATCGCCTGAGTTTGCAGTGGCGCAAATGGCTGACCCATCGGTTTGTCGATCGCTATCTTCCGGTGGTGACGTCGGATGCCCAGGTGGAACGTCCTTACTACACGCTGCAAGTTCTGACCTCTGAAATCGATAACCCTGATCAGCGGATTGCTGAAGATATTCGCAGTTTTACCCAAGAGTCGCTGGCTCTTTTGCTGGTGCTTGTGGAGTCGATTCTTTCTGTCATCGCCTTTAGCAGCGTCCTGTGGGGAATTTCGCGGCTCCTCGTCCTGTTTCTAGTGTTGTATGCGGTGGTGGGTACACTCGTGACCACGGTTGTATTTGGTAAACCCCTGGTTCGCCTTAACTTTGAGCAGTTGAAGCGGGAGGCGGATCTCCGGTTTAGCTTGGTGCGTGTGCGCGAGAATGCGGAGGCGATCGCCTTCTATCGTGGGGAAGAGCGGGAGTCGAATGCGGTTAAGCAGAGATTTTTGGACGTGTTTGAGAATGTTAAACGCCTACTGCTGTGGGAACTGAACCTGAATGTTCTCACCAATACCTATGAATTTATTCCATTCATTCTGCCTGCCTTAGTCGTAGCTCCGGCTATTTTTGCTGGGGATATGGAGGTAGGTAAGGTATCTGAGGCTCAGGGTGCATTTATCCGCGTGTTCTTTTCGTTAAATGTGGTGGTGGCTCGTTTTCAATCCTTAACGACCTTTGGGGCGGGGATCAGTCGTCTATACAGCTTTGCCCAAGTTTTGGAGGCAGAATCTGCAAACGCGGTATCGGTAGAGGCCACCCAGATTCAAATAACGGAGGCGGATCACCTAGCGATTGAGAATTTGACCCTGAAAACGCCCAACGATCAGCGAACGCTGGTAGAAAAGCTGTCCCTCACGGTGCCATCGGGCGAGGGCCTGCTGGTGATGGGGCCGAGTGGATGCGGGAAGAGTTCCCTACTGCGGGCGATCGCAGGTCTCTGGCGTACGGGAACGGGAACCATTCATCGTCCTGATGCAGAGCACATTCTGTTCTTACCGCAACGCCCTTACATGGTGTTGGGATCATTGCGGGATCAGTTGCTGTACCCCAACACGCACTTAGAAGTCGAGGATGATCGCTTAAAACAGGCGTTGGTTCAGGTCAATTTAGCCGACTTAGATGAGCGCTTCGGCGGATTCGATGCTGAACAGGATTGGGGCGATGTGCTATCCCTGGGGGAACAGCAGCGACTGACGTTTGCCCGTCTTTTGCTAAATCAGCCTCGTTATGCGGTTCTGGATGAAGCGACGAGTGCGCTAGATGCAGACAATGAAGAGCGCCTGTATGCCCAACTTAAAGCCATGGGAACCACATTTTTGAGTGTGGGACATCGCCCGACTTTGATTGACTATCATGGACTACTTCTGGAATTCGCGCCTGCACAATCGTGGCAAATTCGCCAGGGTTCAGGCGTTTGAGCGATCGCCCTATGGGTACGCAATAATAATGTTCCAGGATACTCATGGCAGCAAAAGTGTCCAGAGGCGGATCGCCTTCAGTGGAAGAAAGCGTTAAGATATCCGTACTTGTGCTGTACGATCAGTTGCACGCTTACTCGGATGGCCTATGACTTTAGCAGCCGGAACCCCGTTACAACAGCAGCGTTACGTTATTCGAACGGCTCTTGCACAGGATGCCACGTCTGTTAAGTATCTGGCTGATCATACGTACCTAGACCAGCTATTTTGCCTGGAAACATTGAGTGAGCAGGTGCGGCACGATCCGGCCTTTGATGCCATCAGTCAAGCCTTTCTGCATAGCGCCCGCCAGGTTGCCTCCTGTCGCCATCCTCACTTGGCGAACGTTGTGGATGTGTTTTTCGAAGACGGTTTGCCCTATGTTGGGTTCGAGTATCCCCAGGGCATTTCGCTGCAAGACTTGTTACAGATTGGGGAGCCGCTGCCCTCACCGTTAGCGCTGTCCTACGTGCAGCAAGTGGGTGCGGCACTCCAAGGACTCCATGCGTGCGGCATGGGGCATGGCAACATTCGACCCGCTACGATTATTCGCTGTCATGGGCCAGATGGGGTAAAGCTGACAGGTATTCGCTTACCTCTAACCCATTCTTCTAATCCGTCCGAGCGTGATTCATCGTTACCCGATAGGTTTGTGCAGGATGTGCGATCGCTGGCAGCCGTATTATGGACAATGTTAACCACGGAACCGGTGACGCCCGATCTTGCGGATCGCGACATTCTAGCGTATCGTCTACGTCAAGCTGGGATTGCGGTTGCGCCAGAGTTGGTAGAGGCGATCGCCTGGGGACTAGCGACTCAACCGACCCATCAATGGGTACTGAAGGACTGGCTAGGATTGCTTCCTGGGGAATCAAAGGTCACCATGCCAGCGTTTCCCAAGCAGGCGATCGCGCCATCCCGACAGCATGGATCTCAACCCCATCTATCGTCCTCAACGCCTACCGTTATGCAAACGTCCGAGCTCGATCCATCTTCATTTCAATCCCAAGCGACAATGCCCGCATCGACTGGCGAACGCACTCAACTCGAACCCATCACTGCTCTACAAGTTCAAACCTCCCTTCAGTCCGAAGCCTTGGCCTCGCGCCCCGTTCATCGAAAACGGTCATCTCGACGATTGCCTGTGATGTTAGGAATCACCGCGCTGATTGCCGGATTTGCCGGAGCCGGAGCCGGGGCAGCCTTACGATTTAGCGAGCCAACAGATAGTTCGACGGGCTCAACATCAGCATTGTTTAATCGCGCCCAGTCGTTTCCCCCTTCAGATCACTGGCCGGGACAATCTGAATCAGAACTTGACACAACGTCTGGATATCTGTTTGAGCATCCCAACTCTGGCTGGATGGCTCCGACACGCTCGGACTATTCTCCTTCCGCTCCTCAAGCTTCAACCCTACTTTATCCAGATCCATACTTAGATGACGGCATCTCGGACGAATCGGCTGCCGATAGTGCAGACCTTAATCCCTTGGGAGAGACAGATCTGCCTCTGACAGAATCTGTTCCTGACAACAGTGGGGTAGCGCCCGATCCGAATGTTCTTCCCAACCTTCCAAATCCATCTGCGTCCCAAACCAATTCGTTCGGTGCATCTTCACCCCCTCCGGCTCCGGCCTTACCCGAAGCGGCTCCATCTCCCGTTCCAGAGGCGGCCTTACCTACAGCTCCTCCTCCAACTCCGATTAAGCAAGATGACGCGGAGACGCCCTGACGCTGAAGATGAGGAACTTGTCCAGATGCGTATTCCGTAGATCCCAAATTCCTCCATCTGGGTGATCTAATTGGGGCTACCTGCATCGACGGAAAATCTTCATACTCTAGGCAGAGACCATCTACACAATACTGAACGTATTGAGTGAGAGTTATGACGCCTTGGGTTCAGCACCTTCATACTCGTACCCAGTCTGTTTCGCGATCGCTGCATACGGTACTGCAGCTTCCCGAAATGTCCGGGCACTACCGAAAGTGGCGACAACAGTTTTTGGTGGAACGGGTGCGCCTCACCATCCTGGTTGCGGTGGTCATTTTGGGAATTCTCGCGGTATTAAATGTCTTGGTCGTATTTCCGGGGATCAATGCCGCTGGAGATCCGTCCCAATACATTCATCCTGAACAATTGCGTTTTTACCTCTATCAGGTTGCAGCCCAGGAATGTGGTCTCCTGCTGTGTTTGGGAATGACCCGCGTTAAGCGTTTACAGCAACGGCGTTGGCTTCTGTTTCTAGGGTGTGCGTGGTCGATCCTCCTACTGCCTCAACTGATGTTGATTGCACGGGGCGAGGTTCTTCTAAACGATGACGGCTGGATTATCAGCTTTATGGCCCATGCGATCCTGATTCCTATTCAGTGGGAACTGCATCTCATGGCTCAATTGGGCGTGTTGGGAACCTTTGCGATCGCGACCGGATTTTTGGGGTTAAGGGATCCCTTTGTGCCGATTGAGCTTACCCAAACCGCGTACATTTCGGTGGGCTTTCATGTCTTGATCGTGTGCTTTATTGCGGATTTGGGGGTGTATTTGTACGAGCGGTTGTTGCGTCGGGAGTTTGAGCTTCAGCAGCAGCTTCGCCTCTTCCTCCATGCGGTTTCCCACGATTTACGCAATCCGGTCTTGGGAAATACGATAGTGCTGAAAAATTTGAATCGCAGCCCAAATCCAGAAACGCGAATTCCGAAGCCAATCCTAGAGCGCATGATTGACAGTAGCGATCGCCAGTTGCAATTGATCAATTCCCTCCTCGAAGTTCATTCCGCCGAAACCGAGGGCATCTACCTCCGACAAACTCCGGAAGTTCTAAACACTATTGTTGAAACCGCCACTCAGGATATCCAACCGCACCTCGACCAGAGTTGTGCAACTCTGCATCTTGGCGTTCCTCCCGATCTTCCCCTGGTGTTCATTGACCCTCTACAAATTCAGCGGGTGTACAATACGCTACTCAGCACGATTTTGGAACATAATCCGACGGGCGTAGAACTGTGGGTGTCGGCACAGCTTACCAGTACCCTCTACCCCTACCAAAGCAATAAACGGGCGCGTGGGGGCACTCCAGACTCATCCAGAGGATCAGGATGGGTCTATTGCAGTGTTAGCGATAATGGCGATCGCATCGTAGCCGATCAGTGCAGCAAGGCATTCGATCTGTACAGCCAAGGGCCCTGCGCTCGGCAAACGCTGGGAACGGGGCTAGGACTTTACATCTGCCAGCAAATTATTGAAGCCCATGGTGGAGCGATCGGGGTTCATAGCCTACCGAAACAGGGGAACAGGGTTTGGTTTACATTGCCCGTGGCGAGTCCTGAGCAGGCTAGAGATTACACATAATCGTGTGGGTTGCTAGTGGGCAATGAAGGGCGATCGCCCTAAGCCTCTCCAGAAATTTGTAGGTAAACCGTACGCTCACGGGGGCCATCCAAGTCTAAAAACAAAACCGATTGCCAAGTTCCCAGCATCAGGTTGCCGTTCATAATTGGAACCACTTCACTCGTACTCAGCATCATCGCCATCAGGTGAGAATGGGCATTAATCGGTTCATCGTCCGGCACAGTCCGCAGGTGCAAATCGTTATGGAAGTACCGCCCTGCAGGAGGAGCCAGGCGAGCCAGGTGTTGCTTCAGATCGTGAATCAGACGTTCCTCATCTTCATTGATGACTAAAGCAGTCGTGGTATGCCGTACAAATACGAGGAGTTGTCCGTTGGAAACTTTACTTGCTGCTACAGCGTCCTGCAGTTGAAGGTTTAGATTTTGAACACTGATGCCTGGTTTGGTGGTCAGCGTCAATATCTGATGAATGATTGGCATACAAGATCCCGATTATGGCGTCTGGCAAAGTAGTATGGGAGCATTCATAATTATCCTGCGTTTGTTGCCAGACACTCGGTACATGCAATTGTCCATTCACGTCGCTATGATGAATCGAATTTATGCTCTCGGTAGTATGGTTGCGTTGGGTAGTCTGCTGGTCGTGGTGCCATCGGCTCTAGCTCAAATACAGCTTGATGGCAATCTAAAAGTGACGGTGAATGCGCTTGATTCACAAGAGGGAGCGGTTTGCTTCAAGCTATTCTCTGGACGTCAGGGCTTTCCAAGTGAAGATGACAGCGCAGTTTTAAAGCGATGCGTTCCCATCGAAGAGGTACCGTTAACAGTCACGTTCGAAGATCTTCCCTTCGGAAACTACGCGGTGGCGGTTTACCATGACGAAAACGAAGATAGCATTATGAATCGCAATTCCTTTGGGATGCCGTCCGAAGGATACGGATTTTCCAATGACGCGCCTGCTATGACAGGGCCAGCTCAGTTTGAAGATGCCATGTTTGTAGTTGCAGGTCCAACGACCGAAATCCAGCTCACGATGCGTTATCCAGAGTAATGAAATGCTGAAGACCCCTTGTAGCTCAATGCCTCCGAGGGCGATCGTGAAGAACTGTAACATGATGGCGACAAATCGTCTTATCATGGCAAATAGTCAATTGCCAGGTTCAACCTTTTTCAGGACGCTGTATCGCTCTATGAATACAGGTGTTCTAAAGCTAACCCCATATAAATCCTAAAGACGAAAGACGAAGGTAGGAGTGAGTCCATGAAAACAAAACTATATCGCAACGGTTTGTACGGTCTGCTAGCCCTGGTTCTGGTAGCGTCTGTGGGTTGCAGCGCTGGCAATCAAGACTCGTCCTCAGCTTCAAAAGGAACCCCTTCAGAACAAACGTCAGATAAAGCAATGCCTAAGCAATCTCAAGAATTTGTAGTTCAAAACGGTAGTGGTGCAACGACGGTTTCGCTGAAGCCTACCGACAATGGTGCCGAACTGGTTGATGCCAGCGGTCAAACCCTGGCGACCTATACGATGACTGAATCGGACGATGGCAAAAAAGTAGAAATCAAGGATGCGAGTGGTCAAGTAACGGGCTTTATCGCTATCAAGGGTAAAAACTACACGATTCAAGATGCATCTCAAAAGCAGCTCTTTGCGCTGCGGGCTGGCGGGGATCAGCGCCATCGTTTTGTGAATGCCACTGATGAGAACATTTACGTGCTGAAAGTTAAAGAGAACGGTTATGTCGTTCGAGATGCGGAGAAGCAAGTCATTAACAAAGTGAAGGGTGGTAAGCAATCCGTTCTTCAAACGGCTGAAAAGCAAGCAGTGTTGCAGGCTGAGGGCTTATCTCCCTTGGCGATCGCTGTTTTTGGTTTTAGTGAATTGAGCCAGGAACAGCAAGGGGCTTTGGCCTATGTCGTTAATACCCAAGGCGCGAAAGCGGCAAAACCTGCAAAGGCGGACAAGAAGGGCAAGGCTGAGGACGGTGAGGCGGCTCCCAAGAAAGAGAAGAAATCTGCCGACACCCCTGCTGATACCCCCGAAGCGGCAGAATCTCCAAAAGCTGAGTAATAGTCAAAAAGGGCGATCGCGTTTCCTAGAGGTGCGATCGCTTCTGCTTTAGCAAGGTTTGCTTGGCTCTCTCCATTAACGCGATGTGCAACTAATTTGCCCTCATCCTTTGCCCTCATCCCAACCCTTCTCCCCAAGGAGAAGGGCTTTCGGACATTTCCGGTTCCCTCGCCCGTTGGGAGAGGGCGAGGGTGAGGGTAGTCTTTGCCAGCGTTCTATAAAAGTCACATATCGCGGCTCCATTCCCCAATGGAAATAGAATCTGGCTCTGTTTGTTCTGTGGATGGAGCCAGTTCTGTTTTTACTGCCGTTCGGCCTCAGACTTGGGTGGGAGGCAAGGGAACTTGCTTGGTTGTACCAGTTTTGAGTTTTGAGTTCTCAGGTTTGAGTTACAAATGCGTTGCTGTGTCACGGATTTTCGCCTTTCATCTAGAGATGAAATTTTTGAAATTGGGGATTACATTGGCGATCGCCCCTAGAATCACGATAAAACTTGAACATGAGATCAAAACCCGGCACTCAGCCTGAGGTGTATTCAGCCCAGCAGTCTCCTTGAGCCAACATTTGTTTTCCCTATGAATCGAACGCTGGTTTGGTATCGTCGAGATTTGCGCGTTTTTGATCATGCGCCCCTGCACCGGGCGGCCAGTCGGGGGGCGGTCATTCCGGTGTTTGTGCTCGATCGGGCGTTGCTGCTGCATCCAGAGACTGCCGTGGCACGGGTCGCGTTTATGCTGGAGTGCTTGAAGGCGCTGGATCAGGATTTGCGCGATCGCGGCGGACGGTTAATCCTACGATTTGGCGATCCGGTCACCCTATTGCCTCAACTGGTTCGGGAAACCAACGCCGACGGCATTTACGCCTACACGGACTGCGAACGTATCTATGGACGGGTACGCGATGCACGCCTGAATCGGGCGATCGCCCAAAACCAGATGAAAATTCGCTGGTTTGAGCCACCGGGCAGTTTTCCCGATTTAATGCCCTATCCGGCCTATCGCGATCGCTGGTTTGCCGATATGCAGCAGCCTTGTGTTCCAACTCCGGCGTCGATTGTGGTGCCTGAGGAGGTGGCGAGTGATGCCATGCCGAGTTTGACTAGCTTGGGGCTGACACCGGATGGCAAACCGATTCCTCCCGGAGGCACTGCCCCAGCCCGACGACAGCTCCAGGACTTTTTGGATACAAAAGTCGATCGCTACTACTGGCAGTTGTCCTATCCGGGGGCAGAGGCTACCACCGGCCTCAGTCCCTATCTGAAATTTGGCGCAATCTCGGTGCGCGAGTGCTACCAAACCGCTCAAACACTGCCGATCGCCGATACTCGTATTGCTCGGAGCAAGGCGCAATTCATTTCTCGCCTGCGTTGGGGGAGTGGGTTTACCCAGCGGTTTCGCTACCTACCCCAGTTGGAGGTGCGATCGCTCTACACTGTATTTGATGAGGAGGGGTGGGCGTTTGACGAAGACCTATACCAAGCGTGGCAAAGTGGCCAAACCGGATTCCCCATTATCGATGCGGCGGCGCGATGCCTCCAGGCAACGGGGGGATGGAAACAGCTTAACTTTCGGGTGCGAGCGATTTATGCCAGCTTTTTGAGTAATTTACTGGGGATGGACTGGCGTTACGGGGCGCTCCACTTTATGCGGCATTTGATTGATGGCGATTGCCCGATTGACCATTACCAGTGGGCGATGCAGGCGGGCGTGACCCATTGCATTGATAAATCCTGGACTCGGATTTATAACCCGGAGCAAACCGCTGTCGATCGCTGCGACCCGGACGGTCTGTTCATCAAACAGTGGGTACCAGAACTGGCGCATTTACCCGCCGCCGCCTTAGGATTACCGGCCAGTTTTGCCGACTATCCCAAGCCGATTCTGGATTACAAAACGGCTCGCCAAAATCGGGTGCAGCAGTTGGAACAGCAGCGGCAGCGCTATCGGCTATCGCGCAATGTGTTTCCCCATTTGGCGCGGCTGCCGGAATCCGTGGTGCCCTTTGGGAGCGATCGCGTTGAGAGTGACGTGACTTGGGCGCAGGAACCCTGTCGGGATTTATTTCCGGCAGCGCTAGATTTGGATGCCCTGGACGCTACGGACGCCAACGCGCTTCGCACCTGGTTTGTCGCCCATGTAGATATTCAGCCCCGTCAGCAAACGCGTCGTCGTTCTGCGTCAAAGTCTAAGTCCCAGGATGAGTCTGTGATCCAATTCACCCTGTTTTGATTCGGCAGAATTAAGGCATCATGTCTGTAGTACTTCACGGCACCCATGACGGCTTTCACTCCCTACTGGCTTGAACACATTCGCGCTGGCGATCGCCTCCAGGTGGGAGATAAAGCCCTGCAACTGGCGCTAGCGATGCAGCAGGGATATCCCGTACAGCCAGGATTTGTGATTCCCGCGACAGTGCTGCACTGCGTCTTGCAATTCACCCCCTGGCCCTATCCGCTGTTGGTGGAATTGGCCGAGTCCGCGTTGCAGTTTGATGAATACAATCCCCGCCAGTTGCAATCGGTGGTGCGCCATCTGCGGGAGATCTTGGCGCAAACGTCCGTTCCCAATGATTTTCTGTCCAGTGTCCTAGAGGCTGGCCACCTATGGAGGTCGTCAGCCTTAATTTTGCGTCCGTCGGTGGCGATCGCCGACCCTGCATCCCCCAATCTACGAGGATTGCTAAAGGCTCAGGTTTGTCTGCCGTATCCTGGAGCGATCGCCCATGCGTTGCAGCAGGTATGGGCGGAAATTTTTCGGGCGCGGAGTCTTGTGGTTTGGCATCGGCTGAAGATTCCGTTGCGCCATGTTCACTTGGCTGTTCTGGTACAGCCGATTGAGGATGCGATCGCCAGTGGGGAAATGAACATTAGCAACTCCCAGATCGAAATCCGCTCTACGGTTGGCTTAAGGCAAGCGATCACCGATGGTAACGTTACACCGGACGAATATCGTATTCAGCTTCAGTCCTATCCCGAATACGAGGAACGCCTAGGGCGTAAGCTCTACCAAACGAAGCTCGTTTATTCAAGCATCGACCATCAAGAGGGAGCATTGCCTAGGGTGGATGGGCGGGCGGTTGATCTTGCCCCTGCCCTGCAAGCTCAGCCGGCTCTTCAGCCAAGTCAGATCCAACACCTCGTCTACCTTGCCCAACAGTTCCGGGCTGAGTCTGACGATTCCGTTCAGATGGATTGGACAATTCCAGAATCTCCGCCTGCGGACATCCGAATCGTGCGAATCACTCCTCTCCCCCATCCCGTTTCCCAGCCCTCATCCTATGTTGGGTTGCAACCCGAAGCCACTGTTCCAGAAACCCTATACGGATTAGCGGCGGCACCGGGACGGGCGATCGCCCCAGCTTGGCTCGCCCCAACCTTGGAAGACAGCGCAGATATCCCGGAGGGGGTGATCCTGGTTACGCCTGTGGTCTACCCAGGCTGGCTGGCGTGGCTGCATCGCGTCAAGGGAATCGTGACCGAACAGGGAGGCATGACCAGCCATGCTGCAATTCTGGCGCGGGAATTGGGGATTCCGGCGGTGGTCGGCATTGAGAACGCGACCCGTCTTTTGGCAGCCGGAGATCAGATCTATGTGGATGGCGATCGCGGTACGGTGCAGAAAATCACGGCAAACCTGGCGACTCAGATTGCGCTGAATGCGTCCAATCCCAGTCGTGCCTCTCAGGAACCATTCGACCAAGGCGGAACGAACGCGAGCGCGCCTGCTCTGTGGTCGTCTGATATCGAGAGCGCTTCCATACCGCATCCTCTAAAAACGAGGCTGTTGGTGAATTGGGGACAGTTAGAACAGGCTACGGAGTTGGCAGCACTGCCTGTGGATGGGGTAGGGCTGTTGCGGTCAGAGTTTTTATTGGGCGATCGCCTGACTCACTATCGCCAAGCAGAAGTTGACCGAACCTGGGCGGTGAATGATATTGCCGAGCGCGTTCAGACGATTGCCCGTGCCTTTTTTCCGCGTCCGGTGTTCTACCGTTCCCTAGATTTGCGTTCCCATGAGATGTCTAGGGACGACCACCCTACGCTTTCTGAACTCAACCCCATCCTGGGAATGCACGGAACGCTCAGCTATCAAGCCGATCCCAGCCTATTTGATCTGGAAATGATGGCGATCGCCCACCTCCATCAGGCCGGATTCACCAATATTCGGGTGGTGCTTCCGTTTGTACGCACGGTGGAGGAATTTGTCTTTTGTCGTCAGCGCATCGAAAAGCTTGCCTTTCCTAAGCCGGATCTACTGGAAGTCTGGATTATGGCGGAAGTGCCGTCAATTCTGTTCCTATTGCCTTCGTTAGCAAAGGCGGGGGTGAGTGGCATTTCGATTGGGAGTAATGATCTCACTCAGCTCATCTTGGGCGTCGATCGGGATCAGGCCGAAATGGCGATCGCCTACAATCCCCTGCATCCAGCCGTTCTGGCGGCGATCCAGCACTTGGTTCAAACAGCTCGGCAATTGAATCTGCCCTGCTCCATCTGTGGCCAAGCCCCCAGTCAATACCCAGATTTGATTGAACGGTTGGTGGGGTGGGGCATTACGTCTATCTCTGTGAGTCCTGATGCAGTGGATACAAGCCGACAGGCGATCGCCCGTGCCGAGGCTAAAGCAAGTTCGACGGCTGTGAACGTTCCACGAATTCTCTAATACCGAGCGATCGCCCCTAGTGCATCTGCTCTACAATACCTACCATCCATCACCTGTCCAGTGTCATGACCTTCTACTCCGCCTCTCCTGACCCGATTGTGGATCTGCCTGTGGTTGCTGAACCGTCCCGTTCCTACGCTCCTGAAACAGCGCAGTGGGTTGAAGCCTTGGTGGATTGTCCGGGGGCTCAGGGTCTCTATACCTACCGCTGTCCGCCGGAACTGGCGATCGCACCGGGGGATATTTTAAGTGTGCCCTTTGGCTCGCAGCAGGTTGGGGCGATCGCCATTCGGATGTTGGAACGTCCGCCCGTTGCTCTGGACTCTGGCTCCATTCGGGAGGTGGACGATATCACCTGTCCCCGATTTTTCCCAGCCCACTACTGGACCTTGCTGGAACAGGTTGCCACCTATTGCCAAACGCCTCTGATTCAAGTGATTCGGACGGCTCTCCCTCCGGGACTGTTGGGGCGATCGCAGCGCCGTATCCGCCTCCAGCCAGAGGCCATTCCACCCGGAGGCGAAACCTTTGTATCTCCCGTCGCCCAACAGATTCTCGAAACGCTAAGGGCACAAAAACAGGGCGACTATACGTGGCAGTACCTTCAACGCCAAGTCCGGGGAGCCTATCGCGGACTGCGGGAACTGCTCCAGCGGGGATGGGTGGAAAGCTATCTCGAACCCCCAAGTACGGTGCGTCCAAAACAGCGGCAGGTCGTTACGCTGGTCGGCATCCCTGCGGATTTAAACCTCACGGCTCGTCAAACGGAAATCTTAGAAATCCTCAAACGTCGCGGTGGCGAGCTAGGACTTCAGGAACTGCTGCACATTAGCCACGTTAGCTCTTCAGTAGTGAAAGCCTTGGCACAAAAGGGCTGCGTAGTGATTCAGTCACGGGAGGTGTTGCGTACCGGAGTAGAAGGGAACATCACCCCGGATATGCCGAAAGACTTGACCTCTGGACAGCAGGAGGCGCTGCAACGGATTTTGTCCCTGAATCACTATGCCCAGGTGTTGCTGCACGGGGTCACGGGTTCGGGTAAAACCGAGGTCTATCTTCAGGCGATCGCCCCTGTCCTCCAACGCGGTCAGTCCGCTTTAGTGTTAGTTCCCGAAATTGGCCTAACGCCGCAATTGACCGATCGCTTCCAGGCCCGATTCGGCGGGCAGGTGCAGGTCTACCACAGTGCCCTATCAGAAGGTGAACGCTATGACACCTGGCGGGCGATGCTAACGGGCACGCCCCAAATTGTGATCGGCACTCGTTCTGCAATCTTTGCCCCCTTGCCGAAGCTCGGCATGATCATTTTGGATGAAGAGCATGACAGCAGTTTTAAGCAGGATCAGCCCCCTCCCTGCTACCATGCCCGCACCGTTGCCCAGTGGCGTGCGGCGTTGTGTGACTGTCCGTTAATTCTGGGATCGGCAACACCTGCGGTAGATACATGGTTTGATATTTGTCATGAATTACGACCATCTGATCACGACTCGGATAGAGGATTGAGCGATCGCCTGCCTGTCTCTCCAACACCAGAAAAGCTCTATCTTTCACTACCGACTCGGATTCACGCCCGACCGCTCCCTCCCGTCCAGATTGTCGATATGCGATCGGAATTTCAGTCGGGGAACCGCTCGATTTTTAGTCGTCCGCTCCAAATTGCCCTCGAAGACCTTCAACAAAACCAACAGCAGGGCATTCTCTTTATTCACCGTCGGGGACACAGTACCTTTGTCTCCTGTCGGGCCTGTGGCTATGTGGTGATGTGTCCCCATTGTGATGTGTCGTTGTCCTATCACCACACTCACGCGGCTGGACCGCCTCTGCTGCGCTGTCATTACTGTGGCTATCAGCGTAGTCATCCGGCCACCTGTCCCGAATGCGACTCGGCCTATCTCAAAAATTTTGGTAGTGGCACGCAACGCGTGGTTCAAAACCTTCAGCAGCACTATCCTGAATTGCGCTGTCTCCGCTTTGATAGCGACACCACCCGCACTAAGGGATCCCACCGAGCCTTGCTGACCCAGTTTGCCAATGGAGAGGCAGATATCCTCGTCGGAACGCAAATGCTCACCAAAGGAATCGATCTACCTCAAGTCACTTTAGTGGGTGTAGTAGCGGCGGATGGACTGTTGAACCTAGCCGACTATCGCGCTAGCGAACGGGCATTCCAAACCTTAACGCAAGTGGCGGGGCGGGCAGGACGGGGAGAAACGCCCGGACGGGTGATTATTCAGACCTATGCACCCGAACATCCGGTGATTCGGGCGGTCGGAAAGCACCACTATCATGCCTTTATTGATCAAGAACTGCAGCACCGTCGCGATCTCCACTATCCTCCCTATGGACAGCTTATTTTGTTGCGATTAAGTAGTCCTGACCAAACTGCAGTGATTCAAACCGCAGAAACATTGGGCGATCGCCTTCGTCCCTCCGATCCAGAAAGTGCAGGGTATGCCTTGCTAGGTCCGGCTCCGGCCTCGGTGCCTAGGGTGGCACGACGCTACCGTTGGCAAATTTTGCTCAAACGCTTGGATCCCGATGCCTCACTACCAAATTTGGAAGAGGTGCGATCGCTCTGTCCCTCTAGCGTTAGCCTGACTATAGATGTAGACCCGCTGAATTTCATGTAGACCTGGAGAGTTGGTGATGCACCTATAAAAAGCAGCGGTGCAGGCTGAAAACCTACCTGCACCACCAACGGCTAGTTCGATGCATTGTGAGCCGTGACTCGATCCCACAATGCCCGGATTATGTCTATACGAAGTAGTCGATGACTTCAAGCTTTCCAGGCTTATAGTCGCCCGCTGACGCAAAATCGGATTTTGTCAGTTTGCCGAGCTCAGCAACTAAATCATTCTTCTCAGAGTAACCGAGGCGATTGTCGTTGACGGTTAAATACCACTTGCTGCCGTACTGGAAAATGGCCGCGTGACCTTTCTGTAGTGGCTCTAACTTCTTATTCGAAGGAATGATGTCGTCGTAGACAGCACTGATGGCATCCTTAAGGTTCTTAGCCTTGACCGTGCCGACGTTATACAACGATCCGGGGCGTTCTGACTTTCCGGTTGTCGTGTAGTCATTGTCATAGTCAAGTTGGAAGCGATCGCCCTCTCGTTGGTTGAAGTCCTTAATCTTGGCGCGACTGGAGAGGATAGAGGTGCGGAGAGCCGCTTTCGCGTTTTTACCACTAAACACAAAGGTATCTCCCCCAGCACCACCAACCATGATATCGGGACCACCCGTCTGCAGAAAGATATGGCTTTGTTGCATGATTAGAAAAACGGTCAGGTTCGCCTTGAGAGTGTCCTGG
>JACYMB010000396.1 GCA_015272205.1 Synechococcales cyanobacterium T60_A2020_003
CTTTCATCCCGACACTCGCCTTCGGCAGAGTGCGGGGCTTTCACGGAGAAGCTAAATTTCCCTATATGCATAGAGAGGTTTAGATATCTAGTTTTAGTAGCTTAACGAATAGACGACGGAATTCCTTGCTGAAGAGAAACAAAGCTAAACCTAAATGAAATTGGGATGAACGATGCTTGTGGGGTGAATGATGCTTGAGATTTTGTCCCAAGGCACACCTAATTTTAGCAAAAGACCTTTAGGCTTCTATAAGATACTCAAAAATCTTAAAACAAGCTGACAATCGTATTAATTGTGGTGGCAAGAATTACCGCATAGAAGAAAAATGAGACTATGGCATGGAGCAAGACGAGCCGTCTCATGGGGCGAGTGCTAACAACAATATCGGACGTTTGCGAAGTCATGCCGATTGTAAATGCAAAGTACATACGCTGAGTAGAAGTGATGGAGTAGGGGTGTGATGGTTTGGGAAGACACGTTCTACTACCTATTACTCCCTCACCCCATCACCCACTCACCCCATCACCTACTCACCCGCTTTACAGCCCCAAATCAACCGCCACTCGATGCCCGCAGGCAAAGCCGGAGAACGCGACCGCATTGAGACCTTGACCGGGGAAGGTGCTGTCACCTACACAGTACAAGCCTGGAATGCTGGTTCGGTTGAAGGGCATTCCCAACAAGCCCCACAACTTTTGGGAGGGGATGGGGCCATAGGTGCCGTCGTCCCGACCCAGGAAGCGGCGGTGGGTACGGGGAGTGCCAGCTTCTTGGTAGTCTAACCCAGCAGCTAGTCCGGGGAAAATGGCTTCCAGTTGCTGGATCATCTCCTCGGCGACGTGCTCTTTTTTCTGCTCGTACTCGCTGGGAGAGAGCTTCTGCCAGTCTTCGATCCAGCACGGGGTAAAGGTATGGATAATGTGGTGGCCTTCAGGAGCGAGGCTGGGATCGAGCAGCGTAGGAATCGACACGAAAATGGTGGCGTAGGGATCCTCCATCGTGTTCCAATTGTCCAACAGAATATGGTGGCATTCGGTTCCGGGCGGGAGTACTTCAGCCTTCACGCCTAAGTGGAGGCTAAAGAAACTAGGCGATTTTTGATAGCGCTGCTGCCATTTCTCTTCTTTGCGAGGCATCAACGATGCAGGCAAAAGTTTCTCAAAGGTGTCCCAGCGGGTGGCATTCGACACGATTCGCTTAGCGCGATAGGTTTCCCCAGAGGCCAATTTCACGCCGATCGCCCGTCCGTTGTCCACCACAATTTCGGTGACACGGGACTGGTACTGGATATGGCTCCCCGCTTTTTCGAGTCCCTCAACCAATTTTTGAGCGATCTGACCGACTCCTCCTTTGGGGTAGTTGATGCCCCCATAGTGGCGATCGCTAAACACCATGCCTGCATTGATCATCGGGGTCATATCTGCAGGCACAACCGACCAGCAGTAGCACTCCATGTCAATAAATTTCAGTAATTCCGGATCGCGGATGTAGCGGCGAGCCACATCTCCGGCATTTTGGGGAAGATACTGTACGAGGCCAAGGCAAGCAAAAGGATGTTGGAAGAACACACGGGTGAGGTAGCGGGGTTCTTCTAAAGAGAGTAACTCCATCGCGTTGAGGCAGTTGAACACCTTCCAGCACTCGTCGTAGAACTGGCGAATGCCCTTGGCTTCGTGGGGAAATTTAGCAGTCAGTTCTTGCAAGAACTTCTCATAATCACGATGGACTTTGAGATCAAGATTGTTGGGTAAGTGGTAATGGATTTGCACCGGATCGGGAATGGTTTCCAGGCTCATTCCCACGGACTCTAAGGCTCGCGTGAGGAGGTTGGTGGTGCCGCGATCGCCAAATCCAAAGATCATCGATGCGCCCACATCAAAGCGATAGCCCTCTCGCTCAAAATAGCCTGCACTGCCACCGGGGATGATGTAGCGCTCCAGCACCAGCACCGTTGCCCCTTTCGCCGCCAGTTGGGTAGCGGTGACTAATCCCCCAATGCCTGACCCGATGACAATCACATCGAATTCAGACTGATCGGGCATTCGAGTTGTTTCATGCTGAGCATCCGTAGACGCTTGAGTCAATTGAGAATCCGCAGACATAGATTGTGGTTGGCTAGGGGCGATCGCCCAAAATTGATCTGTTTCTTTACTAGTGTATCGGGGAAGGGAGGGTAAAACCTGCCTAAAAAATGTGACGAGTCTGCTGACCAATCCCATCTGCCGATTCCTTGAGAGGAGAACCCTGAACGTAACTATAGCGTTATTGCAAGATAGTGTCAATAACTGTTGATATCTATTTTCAATTAGGATGCTTCGCCTCAAGATCTGCGACTGCTGATGAATGTCTCATACCAATCGTCCATGAGGTGATGACGTCACCCCGCAGGATGAAAATCTATTTTCAGAGCAATTCTGAGTTTTGTTCGCGCAGCGTCTCCGCAGGAGAAATGCTCAGTTTTGAGTTATGAATGCGTTGCACCATCAGGGATGTCAGCCTTTCATCTGTAG
>JACYMB010000397.1 GCA_015272205.1 Synechococcales cyanobacterium T60_A2020_003
TTTCATCCCGACACTCGCCTTCGGCAGAGTGCGGGGCTTTCACGGAGAAGCTAAAATTGTGCGATACGTAGCTGTTTCCAAGGGTGAGCCGTTGTTGAATAGGAGGCACACACCGGAAATGGAGGATTCTGAAAGGCCGCTCCTCTCCATTTGATGCGTTTAACGGAAATCATTTATGACCACTAATTCCACTGATTCGACGGTTACCGTGTCCACGTCAACGGGGCAGATGGTAAAAGTCCAGATCGAAGACGATCGCACAGGCATCAGTCTCGATACCCTCAAGCGTGCATTTAAAGATCATTTATTTTATACCCAAGGGAAATATCCTTCGATCGCCATCACCCATGACTACTACATGGCTCTGGCTCATGCAGTGCGCGATCGCCTGCTCCATCGCTGGTTAAAATCCCAGGAAACCTACCTGGATCGGCGCAAATCCAAGGTGGTGTGCTACCTTTCTGCCGAGTTTCTGATGGGACGGCATCTGGGCAATAGTTTGATCAACCTGGACATTTATCAAGAGTTCAAAACCGCCCTGGAAGACTTGGGGCTGGATCTCAATGAACTGTTAGAGCAAGAAGAAGATCCAGGTCTCGGCAATGGTGGTCTGGGACGATTAGCCGCTTGCTTCCTCGATTCCCTGGCGACGTTAGAGGTTCCAGCGATCGGCTATGGCATTCGCTACGAATTTGGCATTTTCCATCAAGTCATCAAGCAGGGATTCCAGGTGGAAGTTCCCGATAACTGGCTGCAACTGGGTAATCCCTGGGAAGTGAGCCGTCCCCACTCGAAGGTGGAAATTAAGCTGGGGGGCTACACAGAAACCTATCACGACAGCAAGGGACAGTACCGCGTGTGCTGGATTCCCGAACGGACGGTGGTAGCCCTGCCCTTCGACACGCCCGTACCGGGATACAGCACGAACACGGTGAACACCCTCCGCCTCTGGCAAGCCGAGGCGAGTTCAGAGTTCAACTTTGAGGCGTTTAACTCTGGCAACTACGACCAGGCGGTTGCCGAAAAAATGAGTTCGGAAACGATCTCGAAGGTTCTCTATCCCAACGACAACACGCCCCAAGGGCGAGAGTTGCGATTGGCGCAGCAGTATTTCTTTGTATCGGCCTCGTTGCAGGACATGATTCGCATCCACCTGCGCAATCATCCAAGCCTCAACAACTTCCACGAACACTTTGCCATTCAGCTCAACGATACGCACCCAACGGTAGGTATTGCTGAACTGATGCGCCTTTTGATCGATGAGTACGAGATGGAGTGGGAGCAGGCATGGCACATCACCCAAAACACCTTCGCCTACACTAACCATACGCTGATGCCCGAAGCATTGGAGCGCTGGCCAATTAGCCTCTTTGGTCGGGTCTTACCTCGTCCGATGGAGATCATCTACGAAATCAACTATCGGTTCTTGGAGGATGTGAAGTCCTGGTATCCCAATGACGAGGGTAAGTTAGAACGCCTGTCCATCATTGAAGAATCGCCCGAAAAAGCGGTGCGGATGGCAAATTTGGCCTGTGTGGGGAGCCACACGATTAATGG
The DNA here is from genome assembly GCA_015272205.1 of Synechococcales cyanobacterium T60_A2020_003. Taxonomy (NCBI): domain Bacteria; kingdom Bacillati; phylum Cyanobacteriota; class Cyanophyceae; order Synechococcales; species Synechococcales cyanobacterium T60_A2020_003. The sequence continues at coordinate 1,558 of JACYMB010000397.1, forward strand.
AGTCGCGGCACTGCATACGGAACTGCTAAAGCAGAGCGTTCTCCGCGATTTTTACGACCTGTGGCCTGAAAAGTTTGTCAACAAGACGAATGGGGTTACGCCGCGTCGTTGGTTGCTGCTCAGTAATTCCAACTTAGCGACGCTGTATACGGAAAAACTGGGCAGTCGGTCGTGGCTCACCCACATGGACAAGCTGCGGCAGTTGGAGTCCTACATCGATGATCCAGAGTTTTGCGATCGCTGGCAGCAGATCAAGCTGCACAACAAGCAGCGGTTGATGGAGTATATTCGTACCCACAACAATGTGGATGTGGACGTTCACTCCATGTTTGACGTACAGGTGAAGCGGATTCACGAATACAAGCGGCAACTGCTGGCGGTGCTGCACATCATCACCTTGTACAACCGGATCCGCCGCAATCCCAATGTAGACATTACGCCGCGCACCTTCATTTTTGGAGGGAAGGCTGCACCGGGCTACTACATGGCAAAGCTGATTGTGAAGCTGATCAACGCGGTGGGCGACGTGGTGAACCGCGATCCGCGCGTGCGGGGACGGTTGAAGGTGGTCTTTTTGGCGAACTTTAATGTCTCGCTGGGACAGTTGATTTATCCTGCGGCTGATCTGTCTGAGCAGATTTCCACAGCCGGGATGGAAGCCTCTGGCACTGGAAACATGAAATTTTCCATGAATGGTGCGATGACGATTGGAACCCTAGATGGAGCGAATATCGAAATCCGCGAAGAGGTGGGGGCCGAGAATTTCTTCCTGTTTGGTCTTACTGCCGATCGGGTTCAGGCATTGAAAGATCACGGCTATGTGCCGCGCAAATACTATGAACAAAATGAAGAGTTGCGGGGTGTGTTGGATGCGATCGCCCAAGGCGATTTTTCCAACAAAGACATGGAGCTATTTCAACCGATCGTAGACTCGTTGCTAAACAGCGATCGCTACCTGCTCTTGGCAGACTACCAAGCTTATATTGACTGTCAGGAACAGGTGAGCAGGGCTTTCTCCGACAAGAGTTCCTGGACACGAATGTCGATCTTGAATGCGCTGCGGATGGGCAAGTTTTCCTCCGATCGCACCATTCAAGAGTACTGCGACGAGATTTGGAAGGTTAGCCCTGTACCCATTGAAGTTCAAGACTACACCAGCGAGGACGAGGTCATGCAGTTCTAAGCTGATGTATACCTGCAGAAAGACCTGCGCTTGGCAGGTCTTTTTTCGTAGGAGCCACAAGCATAGCCAAGGTTCAGACCATGATCCGGCACGTTGGATATTTATGCTTAGACCTTGGTGCGATCGGTCAAAATTTCATATCCGTCTTCCGTGACCAAAACTGTGTGCTCAAACTGAGCCGATAGGGAACGATCCACGGTTACGACCGTCCAGCGATCGCTCAAGGTTCGCGTATGCTTCGATCCAGCGTTTAGGATCGGTTCAATTGCCAGCGTCATCCCTGCGCGGAGGCGGACGTTCGGTAACTCGTGGGTGCGGTAGTTAAACACCGACGGTTCCTCATGGAGATTCCGCCCTACGCCATGCCCTGTATAGTTTTCAACAATGGCAAACCCGTGGGCCTCTGCGTGATCCTGCATTGCTCCAGCTAAATCCAGAAGGCAATTTCCAGCCTTCACTTGCGCAATACCCTTGTACAGCGTTTCCTCGGCGACTCGGATAAGGTCTGCTGCTTTCGGCTTCACCTTACCCACAGCGATCGTAATACAGGAATCGCCATGAAACCCTTCAAAGTAGGCTCCAACATCGACCTTCAAAACATCGCCATTGCGGATCACTTTCTTGGGATTGGGGATACCGTGAACAACCTCATCATTCACCGATGCACAGATGGATGCTGGGAAGCCGTAGTACCCCTTGAAACTGGGCGTGGCTCCCATTTCGCGAATACGCTGCTCAGCGTAGGCATCGAGATCCGCTGTGGTGATGCCTGGTTCTACCCGCTCCGAAATTTCCTTGAGTACGGTAGCAACGATCGTACCCGATTGGCGCATAATCTCAATTTCGTAGTCCGATTTGGTTTCCACCCGCCGCCGTTGGGCGCGAATACGGGGGGCAGGATTTTTTTGTGGAAGCAGGTTTGAGAGAAAATTCATGGTTAAGGTCAACCCAGGAGTCTTATCAATTCTAAGCGATTTTTAGGATGGCCTCCCAGTGTGCGTACCAGCCCTAGAGATTGTCTACGCTATATCTCGCGAACCAAACATCGTAGGAACCTTGGTTGGTGCCACCAAAGTCACCCAGTGTTTGACCCACAACGTAGACATTGCCAGTATTGTCCACTGTAATTCCATAGGTTTCGTCATCGCTTGTGGTTCCAATCTGTGACGAGGCCACCACTCGTCCAAACGGGTCATACTTCACAATCCACGCATCCGATCCGCCAATCGCAGTCTTGAATAACGAACCATTGGTTTCTCCGGTCACATAGACATTGTCATTTGGATCTACAACAATTCCTTGGGCTTCATCGAGGCTATCGGTGCCAAACTGGTCTACCCAGAGGCGTTTGCCGTTGGCGTTGTACTTAGCAACAAAGGCATCGACGCCGCCCGACGAGGTATTTCCGGGTAACGATCCTTCCGTACTCCCCACAATATAGACATTACCTTTACTGTCAACGGCTAGCCGTCGTGCTTCCTCGGTTCCCCTCCCCCCCAGAGTGTTTAACCAAAGGCGTTGCCCACTGCTGTCGAACTTGGCCACAAAGGCATCTCCCCCGGTATAGGGATTATTGGGATTGAATTGAATTTGAGCTCTGGTGATGCCAGCAACATAGATATTCCCATCCTGATCTAGAGCGACGCTGGTTGCGGCTCCGGTGGAGGTAATGGAGCCAATGTCATTGCCGAGAGTTTGTTTATTCCCGTTTGCATCAAACTTGGCGACAAACCCAGTACTGCTTGGAGATAGACTGATGGCGATCGCCCCTCCAGCTACATAGACATTGTTGTTTGCATCGACGGCAATATCCGATCCTGCCGTGATGTCGTCTTCTGAAAAAGAAACCTGTTTGGATTCCGATAGAGTTGTGCCGGAGCGGGTGTAGAGTCCCAGTGCACCATTCCCCGTTGGAGATAGTAGTGCTGCTTTGACATTCTTAGCCCCTACGGTGTAAATGTTGCCATTACCACCCAACGCAACCCCCGAAAATACATCTGAATTACTGGTGCTGAACTGCTGAATGGACTGCACTTGTCCAGATGAATCTGCGAGAGCTAGGAAGGCATCGCGTCCACCTTTGTTGCTACCCTGAAGGTTTCCCTCGGTTAAGCCTGCCATGTAGAGGTTGCCGTTTCCGTCTACGTCGATATCGTAGGCGTAGTCGTTCGCGCTGCTGCCAAATTGTGTAATCCACTGCTCCGAAAACGCTTGAGATACGAGCGGCGGGAAGACTGATCCCTGAAGTCTATAGGCTGTACCTACGGCTTTGCCGCTGTAGGATACCCGCGCATAGTAGGTTCCGACATCTAAGGTTTGCGAAAGGGTAGCATTTGTCGTTTTAGAAGCTTTGGAGGTTTTGAGAACGTTTCCGCTCTTGTCTTCCAGGATCAGTTTTAGAGGTTGGCTAACACCTGTTAGAGATAGATCGACCTCTCTAGATTGGTCTACGGTAAAGCGATAGTAGTCGGTTTGATCAGAGCGGCCTGAAAAGTCCTTGAACGAGGCTAGTTTGGAACTCAGGCTAATCTTGCGAGCGGTTTTGTGATTTTCACCTGCGCGATCGCCATTGGCAACCCCAGAAAGTTTGTAGACCGTTTCTCCTTTTGGAGCAGAGACCTCCAGAAAATAGGTTCCGGCATCAACGGTTCTGGCTAAAACCTGGCTGGTCTTGCTTAAAGCGCTAGAGGTGAATAGCGTTTTCCCTTTTTGGGTCTGAAGCTCAATCTGGACGGGCTTTTGCAAGCCTGAAAGCTGAACGTCAAGACTAGTGCGATTTTTAAAGGCAACTTTGAAAACGTCCGCTGCATCCGTCCCGCCAATGGATTCCTGAATAACGGTGGCTTTGGTGCCAAGTTTTAGAGGTTCTGCTGTTTTGCGGGTATTGCCAATGCGATCGCGTGCCATGTCCAACCTCGCCCTTCTGTCTTCATCAGATTGGCGGATGGGATGCCCGATCAGCAACGCGATCGCCCAAAATTTACGCAGATTTCATTGAGCTTTAGGGCGTTTGAACGGCGGTCGATGTCTGGGGGGCGCGATCGCGCGGATAGCGTTCCATGAGCGATCGCACCTGTTCCGCATGGTAGGAACTGCGGGTGAGGGGTGAGGATACGACCTGTAAAAAGCCCATCTCCTCCCCAATCACGCGCCACTGTTCAAATTGTTCTGGCGTCACAAAGTCCTGAACCCCCAAATGCTTCTGCGTTGGCTGGAGGTATTGACCAATGGTGAGAATGTCGCAATCGACCGATCGCAAGTCGCGCATCACTTGCTGGACTTCCTCATCGGTTTCGCCCAGACCCACCATAATGCCGGACTTAGTATAGAGCCAGGGGGCTTGCTGCCGTGCCCGGTCTAATAGTTCCAATGTACGCTGGTAGTCGCCTTGAGGACGCACCCGCCGATAGAGGCGCGGAATGGTTTCCGTATTATGGTTCAGAACCTCTGGCGCGGCTTGTAGGATTACCTCCAATGCCTCCCAGTTGCCGCAAAGGTCAGGAATTAAAACCTCAATGGTCGTTCCGGGCGAGCTTTTGCGAATTTCGTCAATGCAGCGGACAAACTGACCTGCGCCCCCATCGGGCAAATCATCCCGGTTTACGGACGTAACCACCACATGATTAAGCTTCATCCGCTTGACCGCTTCCGCTAACCGCAGCGGTTCGGTCGGGTCAAGGGCTTGCGGCTTTTTCTCAAAATCAATATCGCAGTACGGGCAGGCGCGGGTGCAGGCGGGGCCCATGATTAGGAACGTCGCCGTACCGTGGTTAAAACACTCACCAATGTTGGGGCAGGAGGCTTCTTCGCACACGGTGTTGAGGTGCAAATCGCGCAGAATTTCCTTTACTGAGCCAACCCGCTCCCATTGCGGTGCTTTTACTCTTAACCAGTCTGGCTTAACGGTCACGCTTGTCCTCGCTGTTTCCATAACGTGTGCGGTGTTGCTCTAATCTTACCGGATCTCGACGTTGAGCAGGGGCGATCGCCCCCATAGCAGTCCTAAGTCATTCATGAAATGCCGAATCTGCCATGAAATGCTGAATCTGCTGAACAATGAGCTTAAATTCCTTACCCATTCACGGTTCAAACAGGATCGCCATATCAATGTTAGGACTTACGCAGTTGGGCGATTTTGCGTGGGTACACCCACGCAAAATCGCCCGAAAGAGTCAGGACGCCGCACGTAGTGCGTAAGTCCTGAATATGTTTCTGTTTGAAGGACAACTTAGCTTTTAGACGGGAAGCCCCGCGATGTACCTGAAAGGTCAGCGTCGGGATGAGAGGCGCGTGAGTTGAGGTAC
>JACYMB010000398.1 GCA_015272205.1 Synechococcales cyanobacterium T60_A2020_003
CGATCTGGGGGAGCCCGCGCTCTACCCGATAGGGTGAGCGTCGGGAGGATGTCACGAACCTATCTGGTTATTGACTTTGCAAGTTGCTATCGAGCACGTTTCGATTTCAGTTTCTCCGAATCTCAGTTTTCATTATCGATAGGCATTGGCTGCCCAGGCGTTTGTAGCGGAAAGTAGCATCGTTGCCGTCTAGATCGATAACCGAGTAACACGTTTTGGAGATCTCGTTCCGCATCTCTTGATCCAAATCACTGATCCAGGACTTACGCAATTGAGCGATTTTGTGCGGGTGTAACTCGCGCAAAATCGACTAAAGGGTTCAGGACGCCGCACGTAGTGCGTACGTCCTGTGTTCGTCATCGCTGATCCCATCCCTTCACTTTGATTTAGGATGGAAGCAGTTTCGCCGTAGGGTTTAAAATGCCTCCTTCCTCAACCGATCCGCTGGAAAGCGAGGATCTGCGCCGTCTTCAGTTATTTGTGTATTTCATCCCGATTTTGGGCGTATTCCCGGCACTTTGGACGCTGTACCGTCGTCAGGGAACTCGGCGTCAGCAGGTGGCGAGTCGGCTGGCGGTAACGATGGGTTTAGCCTGGGTGCTGACCTATGGATTACTCAGCCTGGGAGCCACACAAGGAGGATCAGCGTCGCTGAATGTCTGGATTCTCAATAGCCTCGCAACGTCTAGCTATTTTGTGGTGAGCGTATGGCTGATGATTCGAGTCTGGCAACGCAAGTCCACCTGGATTCCGGGCTTAAGTGATGTGGGCGATCGCCTACCTTGATGCGTATTGCGTTTTGTGATCTCTCTTGCATGCAGAGGAGCGATCGCCAGAAAGCTTGCTAAGATGCTGCTGATATTCTCAGATGAACATCGCGTACATCCGTTCTTGTTCTCATCCCAATTTTTTTAACGATAGATCCAACGCTGGAATGGCTGAGAGCGCAACGCACTGTTAACTCAAACCTTAAAACTCAAAACTCAAAACTAATAACTCAAAACTAATATCAGTTATCAGTGCTTCTCCATCTCTGCTGGCGTTTGCTCAACTCGTCATCATCTGGCGTCATCGCTATAATTTTTGCGTGGGCCTGTCCCACAAGTGGTCAACTAGCCATGCCGAATGCGTCCAAATCCATATCTGTGTCCACCCCATCCAAGCCCAAGACAAAATTGAAGCGACTCGGATTAGCGCTTATCTTGACAGGTGTAGCCGTCGTATCGGCAGCGGCGGGTGCTCTCGTCGCGGCGGCTTTGGCAACCACACCTCTGTTGCAGAGCCAGCTCAGTCCTGAAGATGCCACGGCCTTTGAGCAAGACGACATTTCGGCAGCCTCTAATCTTCAGATCCCCCAATTGACGCGCCCGGTCAATATCTTGGTGATTGGTGTGAAGGTACTCACAGCAGACGTGCAAAATCCGCCAGCAGATCTGCAAGATGCGGGATACCAAGCCCTGGTTGATTCCTTTGACGGTCTGGCAGATACGATGCTCTTGGTTCGGTTTAATCCCGACACTCAGCAAATGGTGGTCTTATCGCTGCCCCGCGACACCCAAATCTACACCCCCAAACTCGGCACGGCCCGCCTAAACGTCACGAACTACAATGGAGGGCCTGCGGCAACGGCGAGGGCTACGAGTGAACTGCTCGACGGCATTGCGATTGACCGCTACGTTCGTATTAACGTGCAAGGCGTAGAAAAGCTAGTGGATGCGTTAGGAGGGGTTGAATTGTATGTCCCCTACGACATGAAGTATCAAGATGATAGTCAGCACCTCTACATTGATTTGAAGGAAGGTCGCCAGCGTCTCAATGGCAGTCAAGCGCTTCAGTTTCTCCGGTTTCGTCACGATCAGTACGGCGATATTGGCCGCATTCAGCGCCAGCAAATGTTGATGCGAGCGCTCGTTGAACAAGCCCTCAATCCAGTCACGATTACCCGATTGCCCCGGACGCTATCGGTTGTTCAGGAGCATGTGGATACGAATCTAAGCGTGGAAGAATTAGTTGCATTGGTGGGCTTTGGAGCGCAGGTGGATCGCTCAAATGTCCAAATGCTGATGCTTCCAGGCGAGTTTGGCATGGATGGAAGCGACTATGGCTACTGGCTGCCGAACTATGACGGTATTTCCGAAATGGTGTCTCAATATTTTGGCGATCGCTCCCCTTCCGGGTACGCCATGGATCCAGCTAGTCTACGCATCGCCATTCAAGACAGCACCGGACGCGATCGCGCCGTGGCTGACTTGGTTGCTCAACTGCAAGACGCAGGCTATAGCAATATCTATGTGGATCAAAACTGGAATGAGCGCCTCTCAAAAACCCACATTGTCGCACAGCGGGGCGATGTGGCTAGTGCAAAGGCTCTGCAGGAGATCTTAGGGGTGGGTGAGGTGCGTGTCGAAAGCACTGGAGATCTAGAATCCGATCTGACCATCCAATTGGGGCAAGATTGGTTAGAAAAATAGTGGCACTATTCTTCCACTCGATAGCCCAATTCCGCCAGCCGTAACCGGGACTGTCGCCACTTGGGTTGCACTTTCACAAAGAGTTCCAAGTACACTTTGCCCATGACGAGCTTTTGAATTTGCTGCCGCGCTGCCGAACCAATCGCCTTGAGCATGTTGCCCTTTTTGCCAATCAAAATCCCCTTTTGAGAATCACGCTCGACGTGGATAACGGCATAGATGCGGGTGATTGTGGGCAGTTCTTCCACTTTTTCGATGGCGATCGCCACCGAGTGCGGCACTTCATCGCGGGTGAGTTTTAGAATTTCTTCGCGAATCAGTTCCCCCATGATGAACCGCTCTGGCTGATCGGTGACGAGATCGGGCGGGTAGTAGTACGGCCCTGGCTCTAGGGAATCAATCAGGGTTTGCTGCAAGTTTAAAATGCGATCGCCCGTCAACGCCGAGAACTTCACCATCGTCCAGTTATGCTCAGCGGCAAGGGCAGCATAGCTTTCATCAATCGCTTCGGCGCGATCGCCCGGCTGTTGATCGGCTTTGTTCAACCCCAGCAGCACATGGGGACAGCGCTGGAGCAGATTAGCCACGTAGCGATCGCCGCTGCCTGCCATCACCGAGCAATCCACAACAAACAGCACCACATCCACCGACTCGATGGCGATCGTGGCATTCTGTACCAATACCTTCCCCAACTCATGGTGGGGTTTGTGAATGCCGGGGGTATCCACAAAAATAATCTGAGCGTCCGGTGTGGTTAAAATCCCTTGCAAACGGTTGCGCGTAGTTTGGGCAACAGGTGACGTGATCGCAACCTTCTGTCCGACCAACTGATTCATCAAGGTCGATTTCCCCACATTTGGGCGACCAATAATTCCAATAAATCCCGATCGAAACCCCGGCGGGGCGATCGGAATCATGAAATCTGCCTCAGGTTCAATCAAGGGTTCTAGCTGGTCAGGATCAATCTCTCTCATGCCTTTGATTCTTAGCTTGGCTCCGA
>JACYMB010000399.1 GCA_015272205.1 Synechococcales cyanobacterium T60_A2020_003
CACAAGATATATGGGCCGTTGCTCAGCAAAATCCCGAAACACCGCAATTGGTCGTGATCGCCCATCGCACCCACGGACAAACCGGACGATTGATGGCGATCGCCTGGGAATGGCAACGGCTTGTCCAGAATGCCTCCGTGGTGGCACCAGAATTCTTATTGGCACACCAAGCTGAAACCCCAAAAACGGCTGTAACTGCGCTAGAGCAAGCTTTAGCAACGCAAGCATTACCCATCGATCTCTGGCTCATCAATGTTCAGCAACTTCCTAAAAAGCCCTTAGATGCGGCGTTAGAGCAGTATTGCCATCCGCAAAATGAGGAGCGCTCCGTAGATGGGTATGAATATCAGTATTATCAGTGTTTCAAAGAGTACAGGTGATCCCATGGGCTAGTGTGATCGAAACCAGAGCAAACAATTGATCGTGAATTTGGATTTGGCTCACCCGTTTCAGTAAGTTCATTTACTTAATTCAGGTCACGAATCGGGGTAGGGGTTCTAATGCTCCGAAGTGGTTTTGTGCGATCGCACTCTGACTACCTAGTTCCACTTTGGGCATGGGTAACTCTGTATGTAGCGTTACATCCTATTTTTTTTGATGGCAAGTGCGCTATTTGTATCTTTTAAAACAGATCAAATCAGAAGTACAGCCTGTGGAAAACGTCCAAACTTTTCTTAAAAATTGCACTGATTTGAATGTTTCAATTCAATCCAATCTAGGCTACTAGTACATATCCAGTTTCTTTATCAAATCTATCCAGCAATTTGCCAAAGGTTTTCCATTTGGGGCTGGTGAGGCGCGATCGTCAAAACCTTTGCCAGAAAAGATTTTCAAGGGAGATCGAAGTAAAATATTTCCAAACTGATCAAGATTAAAAAACTTTTATTGATTCTCAGTGTTCCCTACACGCTAAATATGGTGTAAGATTCTTTTAGATTAATGTTCAGGCGAGAAATATCACAAATTTCCACTGAAGACTTCGAGCTTGATTCAACCTCTTGAAAACACTCAGGGGACACAAAATATGGAAACTCTTGCATACCTTCATCATTCCACGGCGTTTGAGCGTCCCGAGGAATATGAGATTTCGTTCGATTGGGAGCAGGTCAATCTGCTAGATAGCACTGCTGTTAGCAAGCTATCAACGAAGGGAGCGATGTATCTCCTAGCCGCAACCTGCGGTTTAGGGGTTGCTGTTGCGTCAGAAGAAGCACATGCTGCTCTGTTCCCTGGAGACTCAGGGGCGTCAGTTGCAACATTGCAGCAGGCGTTGCTGAACGCAGGCTACGACATTCCAGGAGCAGTGACAACATACTACGGACCGCAAACAGCCTCAGCCGTTCGCCAACTCCAAGCCGACTGCGGCATTGCTGTAGATGGCATTTTTGGCTATGATTCTGAGAACTGCCTCTATGGCGGTGGCGGTGGCCCTGTGGGCGGTGGTTTGCTGCGTTATGGCAGCACTGGCCCAGAGGTTAGCGCATGGCAAAATGCGCTAATTAGTGCAGGTTATAGCGTTCCAGGTGCGCCTAGCAACTATTTTGGTAGTGCTACAGATGCAGCTACGCGTCAGCTTCAAGCCGATTGTGGTTTGGTTGTAGATGGTGTTGTTGGCCCGCAAACTCGTGGTTGCATCGGTGGCCCTGGCCCTGTGGGCGGTGGTTTGCTGCGCTATGGCAGCACTGGCCCAGAGGTTAGCGCATGGCAAAATGCGCTAATTAGTGCAGGTTATAGCGTTCCAGGTGCGCCTAGCAACTATTTTGGTAGTGCTACAGATGCAGCTACGCGTCAGCTTCAAGCCGATTGTGGTTTGGTTGTAGATGGTGTTGTTGGCCCGCAAACTCGTGGTTGCATCGGTGGCCCTGGCCCTGTGGGCGGTGGTTTGCTGCGCTTTGGTGATACTGGCGCAGCGGTTGTGGATTTGCAACTCCTGCTGATTAGCAAGGGATACCTAGGTTCGGGATTGGCAACCGGATACTTTGGAACTCAAACAGAGGCGGCGGTTCGTGCGGCTCAGGCTGACTGCGGCATTGCCGTCGATGGCATTGTTGGCCCCAGTACTCGCGTATGTCTCGCGTCGCGATAGAAGCAAGCCGAATGAGGCGATCGCCTTAGCTAGTGCGTATCGCTCGCTTAAGTTAGCCTTCTGCAGGTGCAAAACTGGTTTCTGTATGTCTGTGAGGCAGAGTTGAGGTTTGCATGAAGGCTAATTTTTCAGGGTTTGATTCATGATGGAGTTCGCTGTTGTGATCCCTACGCAACGATAGGTTTAAATCTATGGAAACTCTTGCATACCTTCACCATCACCTTGCCTACGACGAGCCGGAGCAGTATGAGGTTACGTTTGACTGGGAATCGCTCCATCCCGGCCAGCACAGCTATCTAAGCCAACTTTCGGGGCAAACCCTATTCCGATTAACGGCTCTGGTTGCGGGTTTAGGCGTTTTGCTGACCTCTAATCAAGCTTGGGCGGTGTTGCGGCACGGAGACATGGATGTTGCGACCTTGCAGAATGATCTCATTCGTTCGGGGTATCTTAGCCCTGGTCTTGCAACAGGACGATTTCTAGACCTTACCGAGTCTGCGGTGCGGCAGTTGCAGCGGGATTGTGGTACTGCCGTTGACGGGGTCGTTGGCCCCCAAACCCAAAGCTGTTTGCATGGTCAATTACCCTCTCCGCCCACAGGTGGTGGGGTTCTGCGGTTTGGCAGTCAGGGGCCAGTCGTCACGTCCCTCCAACAAGATTTAGTGCAGCTTGGGTATTTGAATTCAAATCTGGTTACTGGGTACTTTGGTGCCCAGACCGAGCAGGCGGTCAAGCAGGCGCAAGCCGCATGCGGTATTCACATTGATGGTGTCGTTGGCCCTGCAACGCGTGCGTGTATCTCGAACAGTCTGGCAGGGAGTTCTCAACGTCCTGTGACTGGTTCAATTATAGTTCAACCGAGTGTGATCCGCCCAGTCGTGACTAACCCGGTCATCATCAATCGTCCAGTTGTGGTCACTCAGCCTGTGGTTGCGGTCAGCCAGCCATCGGAAAATCGAACGGTTGTTTTATCGGATGGAACGGTGATTGAGGTGGCGGTGCGGTAGGGACGTCGCCTGCGGTTGATCAATCATTCAAGATTTTTCCGGGAATTTGCCGAAGGGCAGCGCGTGCGCTCAGGGTCTATTGACGGATTGGCGATCGCCTTGTCTAATAAATCCAGTGCATCCCGTCCAACATCTATTACAAGCTTTGAACACCTGGTTCATCATTTAGCCTTTCAAAATTCATGATGACATTGCCGTTATCGTCCAAGCGCATCGCAACGTCACTGCTTCACGTTGGCAAGCATTGGTGGGTTCCGCTTCTGGTTGGAGCTGTGGCGATCGCCGCTAAGCCTGCCTTTGGCGCATCGTCGAGTACTCAGCTTGAACTGCGAGTTGCCATCGAAGAAAATGTATCGGAGGTGCAGGTCGGCAGTTCGACCGATACATTGCTACGGGACGGTTCCGGGCAAGTCCTCGCCCAAATCCCCGCCATGGGTGCAATGATGGCGATCGCGGACGGCAACAGGGTCGAAATCAACGACTGGGAAGCGAGCCAGATCTGGGTTGAACCGACGGGCGGCGGCTACGTGTTCATTGGGGATAAGTGGTATCGCGGTCGGGTTCTGGTGGTACCCACCGGAGCTGGGATCACCGCTGTTAATTACGTTGATTTAGACGAATATCTCTACAGCGTCGTTGGTGGTGAAATGCCGACAAGCTGGCCCTTGGAGGCACTTAAGGCTCAAGCGGTTGCTGCCCGTACCTATGCCCTCTACCAACGCCAGAACTCAGCCAATACTGTTTTTGACGTAGGCGATACAACGGATTGGCAAGTTTACGATGGCATCGAAGACGAAACCCAGAGCACGCAGATGGCCGTCAACCAGACCGCAGGGCAAGTTTTGACCTACGATAATCAACTGATTGAGGCTGTCTTTCATTCCTCGTCGGGGGGGCATACCGAAAATGTTGAGGACGTTTGGAGTACAGCACTCCCTTACCTGCGGGGCGTTCAGGATTTTGATCAAGGGGCTCCCGTTTACGAATGGCAGGAAACCCTCTCCGCGTCTCAACTCCAGTCCCTTGCTCCCAATATTGGCAACATTACAGGACTTGAAGCGGTTGAAACAACCCCTACAGGGCGGATCTCGCGTCTGCGTATCATTGGGGATGCGGGTACTAAAGAATTAGATAGTGATGATTTTCGCCATGCGCTGAATTTACGCAGTACGCTTTTTATCATCACACCCCAGTATCGTCCGGTTGCCAGTGCGGGAAGTTTGCCGACGGTTCCGGTCAGCTTTCAATTAACAGGACGGGGGTTTGGGCACGGCTTAGGACTGAGCCAATGGGGAGCGCATAATTTGGCCGAGGCCGGGTATAGCTATGACCAGATCCTGCTTCACTACTACACGGATTCTATCCTTTCATTGATTCAAGTGGAGTAGACTCGTACCAGTTTTGAGTGTTAAGGTTTCAGGTTTGAGTTGGCGATGGGTTTTGCATCATCGGCGATTTCAGCCTCGGATCTGTAACTGTTATTTCAGAAACTGGTGTCCACGAGAAATCTGTTCCTAAAGCATCCAGTGCTGGTAGTACTCTTACTTCGCCTCTACCCCCAGGGTTTGTGGCTGGAGCACCAATGTTCTATGGGTTTTAGGGGCTAGAGCGAGGATTTTTGGTCGTAAAGAAGCGTTCGAGCATACGGTTGCTGACCCAACAGACTTTTACAATAGCAACAGCAGATTACGCAATTCTTTACCGCTGCTTATTGCTTTAATATCGTTATGCAAAGCTACAACGCGACTCCGTCATCCGCGATCAATCTCGATGCGTTTTGGATGCCCTTTACGGCCAACCAACAGTTCAAAAGTCAACCTCGCCTCATGGTGTCTGCTAAGGACATGCACTTCACTACCACCGATGGACAGCAGGTGCTAGATGGCATTGCGGGGCTTTGGTGCGTTAACGCTGGGCACTGTCGTCCCCAGATTACGGAAGCCGTTAGTCGCCAAATTAGTACGCTCGACTATGCCCCTACCTTTCAAATGGGGCATCCGATCGCCTTTGAGCTGGCCGAGCGTCTGACGAACATGGTGTCTGGGGACTTTTCCCAGGTGTTTTTTACCAATTCCGGTTCAGAAGCGGTTGATACAGCCCTCAAAATGGCGATCGCCTACCATCGTGTACGCGGCGAGGGCAGTCGGCAGCGGCTCATCGGTCGAGAGCGAGGCTATCACGGTGTTGGCTTTGGGGGGATTTCAGTCGGCGGAATTGGCCCTAACCGCAAATTCTTCGGCAGCTTGCTCACCGGAGTGGATCACCTCCCCCATACCCATAATCTTGACCATAATGCCTTCACACGCGGTCAACCGGAATGGGGAGCGCATTTAGCCGATGAACTCGAACGGATTGTTGCTCTCCACGATGCGTCCAATATTGCAGCCGTCATTGTTGAACCTGTGGCAGGCTCAACGGGGGTATTGCTCCCTCCCAAAGGTTATCTAGAAAGATTGCGCCAAATCTGTGACAAATACGGCATTTTGCTGATCTTTGATGAGGTGATTACAGGCTTTGGTCGCCTCGGAGCCTCCTTTGCCACGGAGTATTTTGGGGTTGTGCCCGACATGATCACAATGGCAAAGGGCATCACCAATGGCAGCATTCCCATGGGCGCGGTCTTGGTTCGTAAAGGGATTTACGACGCCTTCATGCAGGGTACACCCAGCGGGATTGAATTTGCCCACGGCTATACCTATTCCGGGCATCCGGTCTCCTGTGCAGCAGCGATGGCAACCCTGGATATCTATGAACAGGAAGGACTGTTTCAACGAGCCGCCGATCTCGCAGACTATTTTGCCGATGCGGCCCACAGCTTAAAAGGGCTTCCCTACGTTATCGATATTCGCAACCTTGGCCTAGTGGCAGGGATTGAGTTAGAGTCGATTCCGGGTAAGCCCACGGCACGTGCCTTTGAGTGTTTCCTGCGCTGCTATGAAAAGGGCGTTCTGATTCGGACTACGGGCGATATTATGGCGCTATCGCCGCCGTTGATCATTGAAAAATCTCACATTGACCAGGTGTTCGAGACGATCGCCTCGGTTCTGAAGGCGTTACCCTAGGGGAGCTTTGCGGGGAAGTCGTCGTCGTTTGGACAGGCGATCGCCCGTGCTAATCATCTCTGCAACCAGTGGCAAGTTAGGCCTAATACGCAACGCCTGCAGTTTTCTCGTGAACCAGGAGAAGAACGGCTACAGTGTATGATAATAAAGCTTATTGAACGCGTCCGTTGGGAGACCTTTCTATGTTGACCCTTAAGATTGTGGTTTACATCGTTGTTACTTTCTTCGTGGGACTCTTTGTCTTTGGATTTTTGTCAAACGATCCGGCTCGGAACCCCAACCGTCGGGATCTAGAATAAGAAACCCGCTTGACAAGCAGCACCCGTGGTGTTGCTTGCCTCCCTAATTTCTGGACAGCAAAAGTGTGGTGTGTGTGGGCTGTCCGCCCAGTGAGTGTTGCTAACCCATGCCTTATCCGGTTCTGCCGCCCGATCCCCCTCCGGTTGTGAACATTACAGCGTCCGAGGGGGATGCTATTACTCGTGTATCTAGCTCTGAGGTTGGTTCTAGTTCAACCCCTGCAGTAGCTGAATCGTCTGCTGCTGTCGTTTCTTTAGTTCAGCCTTCTGTGATTGCTCCGGAGATTGTTCAGGAGCGGCGGGAGGCTCTATCCCTTGATGCGATCGCAATTCCGGTACAGCGTTCTGAGGCGTTGGGAATACCTTTGGAAGCAACGTCTTCCGTATGGCAGGCCATTGAGCAGGGTCAGACTCCGGTTTCTCCACAGCCTGTTTTCGTCGGGGTTGCTCCCTCTAGGTTTTTAGAGCAACTGCCATCTCCACTCGTGTCTGCATCCGCCCCTTCGAGTCTAGATAATCAGAGCGGTATTCCAGAATTGGAGTACGTTGCCCCTCAGGAGTTTGATCCCGCCACCCTAGATCTGTCTCCGCTGCCTGCGATCGCCAGCTTACCCCCCCAACAGGAGGACGCTGAGGTTGGACGTGCCCCGTCGGCTGACGAATTAGCTACTGTTCAATCTGACCTGTTCGACCCCTTGGGTGAGGGAGCTGATCGTGCTCTGACCACTGTTTTAGTGCCGCTTTTGGCAGGGTTGGAAACCCATGTGCGGGAGATACAGGCTACCTCTGAGACGGGCGATCGCGTCAGCCAATTGGGCGACACCGCTCCATCGTTCCCCCCCCAAGAGCTACCGTCACCTTTCCCCACTCAGCCCCCCGTACCGACGGAACCGACGGCTCCAGTTGAACCTTCTGACGAGACCAATACTCTGGATTCCGACGTTCCACCAGAGTCCCTGCCTGAACAGCCTACCCTCGAAATTCCAACCCCAGACAATCCTCTGCCGGAATCTGAGCCGTTGGAAACACCTGAGATTGCTCCAGAAGCAGAGCCCAATCCTATGGGCGTTGGTGAAACCGTGGAAGTGTTTGCCGATCGCCAAGAATATGACCAGCTCCGGCAGGTTTTTATTGCAGAGGGAAACGTTGAGGTTCGCTTTCGGGACTCGATTCTACGCGCCGATCGCGTGATCGTGAACCTGCCCAATCGGACAACCCTTGCCGAAGGCAATGCGGTGTTACTCGCCAATCAGCAAATTCTGTACGGCGATCGCATGCAGTATGACTTTGTCCGTCAAGAGGGCAGCATTGATCAGGCGCGAGGTGAAATTGCCCTCAGTCCCTTACCGGCAGATAGTTCGCCACGCCTATCGCCCCACCGGACTAACCTACCAGAGGATCTGCTTCGTCTCCGTACGCCTGAAGATCAACCCCCTGGTGATATCCTTCTGCAACGTCAACCACCCCAAGCAACCCCATCGGGTCAGACGTTAGATTTTGGTGTGGGTGTAGGTGAAGCTGCTGTTCAACTGCCAACAGGTCAAGTCCGACGACTACGGTTCGAAGCTGATACCCTTGGTTTCTTCCCTGGGGGCTGGGAAGCAACTAATCTTCGACTCACCAACGATCCCTTCTCACCACCGGAATTAGAGATCCGTAGCAGATCTGCTCGGTTCAGCCGCGTTTCGCCGACTCAGCAGGTATTGGTGGCTCAAAATCCTCGCCTGGTCTTTGATCAAGGTCTCAATCTTCCGCTGATTCGGGAACGCTATGTCTTTAGCGATGAAGAACGTCGGCGCAATCCATTTTTTGTCAGTTTTGGGTTTGATGAAGAGGATCGAGGCGGATTTTTCATCGAGCGCACCTTTCAAGTCGCCAATCAACCGGGTATAGCGATCCAGCTTACGCCCCAGTTCTATGTACAGCGGGCGATCGACAGCGATGATTTCTTTGCCCCATCTTCGTTTGGTTTAGAGGGTGAGGCTCGCATTCAAGTCACCCCAACTACGACGCTCTTCGGAAAATTCGAACTCTACTCCTTTGAACTTTCGGAGTTTGAAGAGAACTTCAGCTCAAATGTCCGTTTGGCTCAGCGCATCAGCGATCACACCCTTTCAATCTTCCACACCTATCGAGAACGCATTTTTAACGGCTCTCTAGGCAATCAAACGGTACGGAACAGTTATGGAGCGGTTGTGACCTCTCCCACTTACACCCTCGGAAACACAGGCATTGAGTTCTCCTACCAAGCTGGAATTCAGAGCATCACCGCCAACATTAACAGGGATTTCCGGGACGAGATTTTGGGGCCTCCTCCCCGTGATAATAACCGGGGCACCCTCACTCGCTATCAGATTGCAGCAGAGTTGGGTCGCTCCTTTCTGATCTGGGAGGGCGAGCCACTGCCTGCAACGCCTTCAGAAGGGCTGCGTTATACGCCAACTCCGGTTATTCCTTTTCTATCGTTTGACGCCAATGTTTTAGGTGTTGCTAGCTTTTATAGCAGTGGCGACACCCAGCCCATTTTGCAAACCACGGTTGCTTTATCGGGGCAATTTGGCCACTTTTCCAAACCTGCGTTCGACTATCTAGGATTTAATATCTCTTTCTCCTTTATTCCAGACGGGCCAGAGTCACCGTTTAACTTTGATCGCGAGGATGATCGGCAGGTACTTTCTGGCGGACTAACAGCCCAGCTCTTTGGCCCCATACGAGCCGGATTTCAAACCTCGTACAACCTCGAAAAAGATGAGGAAATTAACACCACCATTTTCATCCAGTACACGCGGCGTACCTACAGCATTGACCTACGCTACAGTCCCATCCGTGAGCTGGGTTCGCTGAATTTTGTGATCAATGACTTCAACTGGATGGGAGAAACAACGCCCTTTGATGAATCGGATTACCACTCCACCAGTAGCTATCCCGATCGCTAGAGAATGC
>JACYMB010000400.1 GCA_015272205.1 Synechococcales cyanobacterium T60_A2020_003
GTCAACCAGCTTCCGAACCAGTCCCCTTCTTTTTTAGGGGGGCTAGGGGGGATCGACTAGTGCTTATCATTACAACTCTTGAATTTTCAAATATCCTCTTAGTAATCGAAACCGGATCTGCACCGTCCAAAAGACTCGCAGATCATGGACGGGAAATCAATACCGCCTCCGGAAAAAATCAAAAACAAAGAACGCCGACTTCTAAAACTGCGAAGTCAGCGCTCTTAAACCTTATTAAACAAACTTTTTATAATTAGAACCTTTATATTAGCTGGCTCCATTTGAATTTATAGGTATTATGTCAGGGATTCCAGTGATTTCCTGTAGACGTAATCTTTTCTTTATATTTCCCTTTCTGTTGATTCGTTAAGTTTCGAATACTTATGCTGCTTTGGCATCGTGGCACCCAGAATTCGCGATAGCCAGACCTCCAGTACCCGCACAATGCTCTTGCGATCCGTGAGAGAGGGTAACGTCATCGGTTCCACAAGCACGGTAAACATGCCCAGGCGATTTCCAGCCAACACATCCGTAAACAGGCGATCGCCCACCATGGCGACCTGAGCAACGGGAAGTTGCATGGCCTTTAACGCTTGCCGTAGTTTCCGTCGCGACGGTTTCCGTGCCCCAACAATGAAGGGAACGTCCAAGATCGTGGCAATGTGCTGAATACGATGCCGACTCATGTTGTTGCTGACCAGCCAAATGCGGACAAACGGTTTCAGAGATTGAATCCATTGCTGCACCTCCTCGGACACCTCGACTGACCGGAAGTGAACCAGGGTGTCATCCACATCTAAGACCAGACCCTTGATGTTGTTTTGTTTCAGCATCTCCAGCGTGAGGCTCAACACGGAGTCTCCCAAAATCAAATCAGGTTGTAGCAAAATACCCCAAGACATAACACTTTCGGCAAAAACAGTAGCGTGGAGGCAGGAGGAGGCTCGGCTACAGCCGAAACAGATTCCTCTTCCTCGGGAGTAGGGGACTGGGTTCATCCAGACCTAATAGGAAAGACGAGGGTGAATCCGAACACCAGCGGCGTAGATGCGGTTGCATATTCAGTTCAGTTAACCGAACCAGATTCTGAGTGTTGCTGAGCCGCCAAGCCATCCTGAATCTCAGCCTGAGCAGCCTCATGTTCGGCCAGGGTTCGACTGAAAACGTGAGTGCCATCATATCGCGCCACAAAATACAGATAGTCTGTATCGTCGGGGGATAGGGAGGCTTCTAAACTGTCAATTCCGGGACTGGCGATGGGGGTTGGGGGCAGACCAGGGTTCAGATAGGTGTTGTAGGGCGAGGGCGTGTTGACATCCCGGAGGGTCAGGGGGCGATCGGGGGTTTGGAGAATACCAAGGGCATATTCCACCGTCGGATCGGCCCCCAGAGTCATCCCTTCCGTGAGACGACGCGCAAATACGCTGGCAATTAGCGATCGCTCGTCACCCACAACCGCTTCTTTCTCCACAATACTGGCAAGCGTCACCCACTCCAACAAGGAATAGGGAGAGTTGGCCTCGTCATAAATGGGAAGGGCTACCTGCTCAAACTGGGTCAGCATTTGACGCACGATCGCATCTGGAGTTGCGGGATCGGGTAAAACGTAGGTGTCTGGGAACAGGAAGCCTTCGAGATGGGGCAGATTTTCTGGCAGCCACGGATACTCGTCGTAGGGAATAGTCTGGCTAGCGGCAATAAAGTCCTTTGCTGGGAACAGCCCCTGGGCTTCTAAATACTCCGCCATCTGTTGAATGTTCCAACCTTCCGGAATGGTGATGCTGACCTGCACCACATCCCCTTCCCAAATCGTATCGGCGATCGCTCCTAGGGGATCCATCGGCGATAGCTCGTAGGTTCCAGCCTGGAATCCTCCTTCCCGATTGGTGAGATGCTGTGCCCGTGTCCACACCTTCCATGCCGTGGCTGACCGAATTAGCCCTGCCGCTTCCAGATCCTCGCCAATCTGCTGAGCAGAGGTACCGGGAGGAATTTCGATTTGTACGCTTGCCTCGTCTGATAATTGAGTCGTTGCCTCGTCTAGAGACACCACAGTCGCAGTCGCCCAACTCCACCAGCTCCACCCCTGCCATGCTGCTACACCGATCACAGCAGGAAGCAGCAGAAGGTAGAAAAACAATTTGGAAATGCGGCGAGAGTTACTCATGATGGCGGGGTCAAGTCGGCAAATTGCTGGTATTACAACAAGCCAAGAGCGTAGGAATAAGCGATACGGCAGATCGGATCGCCTTGTCCTGCCCTTGAACGTGCTGCAATCCTAGTCCAAATCATCAAACAATTGGTCTTCGAGCTGCGATCGCACCATCTCATACTCCTCCGGCTCCAAGAGTTTCAAGTGTTCGTCGCCATCCATCTGCGCAAAGATGGGCAGCGGATCGATGGGGGTACACATAATATACTCCTGCTCCTCGTGGAAAAATCGAGCCAAGATTTGAAACGACTCTTCCGTCGGTTCTTGATCATCCCAATCCAGATTAAGGGTAATCACGTCGTCTTCCTGGGCTTCGGGCAATTCGCCTTTGGCCGTCAAGGTCAGCGCTGATCGGTTCAGGGTCAAATTTTGCTCCGCTAATACCGCGCGCGCCGTATCAAAAACCTCGTCAACCTCGTCATCTTCTAGGTCAAACAACGCTTCGTCTTCATCTTCAGCATCGTCATCCCACGCAAAGATTTGAACGGGAGCATCAATCGGAAACAGCAGGAGGTATTCGCGTCCGTCCACTTCGATCGATTTCTCGACGTAGCACACGAGCGATCGCCCCTCTTCATCCGCCAGGCTAATCGTATCTTCTTCAATATCAAAATCGTTGTTGTTCATCCACGCGTCTCCGTGTGCCCCGTCTAGAAAGCCCATAATAGGTCAGAATGTCGAGTTTTGTTTAAAAGTCAAAGGGTTCTTTAAGAAAGAAGTTGATGATTATACTGTTCAGCTTGTTCGCCGTGCATCCAGCCACCGCTGCAAGATCAGAGCAGCCGCTTTCCGATCGATCAAGGCTTTATTTTGGGAGGGCGATCGCCCTTCGCCTTGGATTAACTGCTCTGCCTCCACGGACGTTAACCGCTCATCCACGTACTCTACCGGAAGTTGGAGGGCTTTAGAGAGGCGATCAGCAAACTTTTGCACCTGCCGCGCCTGAAACCCAAGCTCGCCGTCCATCGTGTAGGGCAATCCCACCACCAGTTGGGAAACCTGCCGCTCAGTCACCAGATCTCGCAGCAGCGCCACATCCTCCGCAAAAGAACGACGATCAATGGTCAGCAGTCCGATCGCAATCAAGCCCGTACCGTCGCACCCGGCTATCCCAATGCGCTTGCGCCCAACATCCAGCCCTAGAGCCGCTATCCGCTCTGCCATTAGCCTTGGGACGGAGTCGATGAATCAGACGAAGACGGATCAACCTCCCACTCCATGCCCGTTCCCAAGGACGGATTTGTAGCAGGATGCCCGTTTGAATTTCCTCGATGCGATGAAGGCTTACGATTTTTTTGAATGGCCTCCTGAGCTGAGTCCAGGAAGGAGAGACGGCTAGGAATCGGCTTGCGAGCAGGTTGCAGCCCTTGAAGCATTTCAGAAAGCTGCAGGTTCTCCAACGCCGTAGGCCGAGCCTCCCGCAGTTTATGCCATACCGAGCGCGACATCAGCAGCGTGTGTTCCGTCTGCTCTGCACCAATCTTGGCGAGATATTCTTCCCGCTCTGATTGATAGTCCGTTGAGGCGAGGCGCAGGGTTTGCCGTGATGATTCCTCAACCAGTCGCGCCATGTGGGCGAGTAGCTCTGGATAGAGCCAGGTATAGGCAGGATGCACGGTTAAATCGGCCTCTGGGGTCTGGGAGGTATTGCGACTCAGGCTGAGCTTAAAGAACCCGATCGCCGCTTTGCGCTGTGGTTCAAACACATACCCTGTTTTGCTCTCCGTGCGGTTCACCCACTGCTTACCACTTTCTACGACTGACCCTGCCAGCCCTGTCTTGAAATCAATCGTTTGGCGATCGAACACTTGGCGGACGAGGGGCGGCATCGATACCGTGTCTAACTGGTGCAGCAGGAACGCATCGGCATTCCCCACAGGTAAAAGATTGGGCAGATCGGGGGTATGCTGGGCTAGGGTTTGAATAATGTCGGGGGCGATCGCCCAATAGGTCATCTGAGCGAGGGGTTGGAATCCGTTATGGCGGTAGAGGGCTAGGGTATCCCCATCGTTCACATCGACCTCAATCAGCCATGTGCGTGCTTCCCAGATGCTTTCAAAGCAGTAGCGCAGCAGTTGGGATCCGATATCCAGCGCCAGCAACTTTTCACCAGACCGGGTGACAACGGCTTGACTCACCACCTGATCGACCCGCCACGTCGAACGGCTGCGGTTAAAGGGCGATACCTGAATCATGCCGCAGAGTTGACCGTCGTACTCAGCAACGTAGGCCGAAAATAAATGTTGAAGGGGATTCGGCACAATGCTCAGGGCTTTGACCGGGCCATACCAGCGGCGAACCTGTTGGATGAGGCTGAGGGGGCGATCGCCGCTATCCTCCGCATCTTGAGATCCACCAGAGGGCTGCCGAGCTTGAATGAGCACTTCAATATCATCCAAATCTCGGTACTGAAATGGACGAATATGGAGCTTAATGGATAGAGAAGACGTCATAGCGGTTGATTGCCGAAGCATCCGAAGCCTATTCTTTCTCTTCCAGTCTATCGCTTATACATCATAAACACCGGAAAAGTTCAAGGTTATCGCCCATTTCATGAATCATGAGTCGATTCTGGCGCACAGCAGAATCCACAATCATCACTCTAGGGATTCGCTAGGGCTTGGGGGGAGCCAAAGAACTCTCGGTCGGGCGGATCAAAACCACAGGCGTTTGTTCATCAGCATTTCCGGCTGGATTGCTGATCAAAGCATCGGTCAAGAAGGCTTCGTTTAAACCCGCCGATGCCGCCAGCACCTTGACCGCCCGCAAATCATTCACATCCACGATGGCCGCCCCTAATCCCGTTTCTCGCTGGATGCGATCGACCACCTGCTGAGGGTTGTGGGGGCCAAGGACGATGAACTGATCGTAGGGAGGTAGGGTTCCCGTGACATCGTCAATCAAGCGTGCCTGCTCCCCTGCCAGTTGATAAAACATGCCCGGTTTACCCAACAGCTTTTTGGCGATCGCCCCCCCAACAAAGGCAAAGAAGACACGCGGCGCACCCACAATATCCACCAGCGATTGCATCCCGCAGGCCGTCGCCAAGCTCGAGGTGGGCATGAAGTAGTAGCACAGTCGTTTCGCTAACCATCCGGGCTTCACATCCGTCGGGTGATGAAAGCGACCTTGCATCAGGGCGATCGGCGTTTCGCCAATGGTCACAATATCGCCGGGTTGGGAATGGGGCAGGACGTAGCGTTGAACCACCTCGACCGGATCATCCAAGTGGGTCAGGAGATGGGTTTTGATGGGGAGCACATCTGCCTTAGCCGTCGGTCGCCAGCGCTGGGGTTGATCGGCAGCGGCGGGAAAGGCCAAGGGCACAATCACATGCCGTAGTTTCGGGATGCGTCCTTGGGGGCCGTAGGTGACGTAGCGAACGCGAATCCAGGCCGCTTGCAGATCGTTGAGGTTTGGGCCATAGATATCCAGGGCGACCTCAAACTTGGTGGTCTTCCCGATTTTGACAATGTAGCCAAACCAGTAGCCATCGGGACGGGCAGGCGCATCGGGATGATGAGGGGTGATCCGGATTTGGTGGGTGATTTGATCGAGGGAACCTTTAGAGAGCAGCGTCACCTCAACCGACACCTCTGGAACCATAATCTCCAGACGTTTCGTGAGGTTCACCAATTCCATCTCACCAACCAATAGGTAATGATTAGGCTCGTAAACTTCGAGGTTCCAATCTCCTGCGGTCAGTTCAAGACGATTGCCGGGACGCCGCTGGTACTGATGCTCGATCAGCAGCCAAGCCCCAATCAGCACAATTCCTAAGATGGTTAGTCCAAGTGCAATGCCGCCCATTGTCGTTCCTTACTATCCCGTGGAGGTCAACGTTTTACTATCTACTGGACGGTACACCCTTCGCGATTTTTAAGCAAATTTGCTGGAATCCGACGCCCCAATTCGGCTCAGAAGCATACTTTAGGTTAAACAGGCTAACTGACTAGCCGAGAGCATTTGAACGGCTGAGATTGGTGTGTTAGCGAAGAACCGGGACAAACTGAGCGGGGTTACACCCGCCGAATTAGAAATTGCGAGAGATTCCAGGGAGCTTTTCTGAACTTTTGTAACAAAACATTTGTAAACTAAGGATTAAGTTTTTGGGTCTGTTCTAGCACTCAACGTCTCTGGAGAGTCTGTATGAAGCGATTGCTAACGATAGAGCGCGCCTGTCTAGTGGGTCATTTAGTTTCGATGGCGTTTGGCTTGGCGGGTTTACTGTGGGTCATGCCCCATCCTGAAATTCTGTCGCTGCTGCCTGCGGGACAAACGATGTTCCGGTGGAGCATGGCTGGCGGTGGTGTGGTCTATATCCTTTTGGGGACGATCGCCGTTTCCATCTATGCCTATCGCACCCTGGGACTTAAATCTTGGCTGAGTTTTATGATTCCAGCGATCGCTATTTCCCTATCCAGCGAATTGCTGGGAACCAGTACAGGCTTTCCCTTTGGAGACTATAGTTACCTGAGTGGACTGGGATACAAAATTTCGGGATTGGTTCCCTTCACGATTCCGCTGTCGTGGTTTTACCTGGGGATTTCGTCCTACCTGTTGGCGCGAGCTGGCTTGGACTCTCCAGAACGGTTGCAGGATCCAAATAGCCTCCGCCCAATGGCATGGTGGCGGCAGATTGCAGCGGTGTTGCTGGGTGCGGTGCTGTTGACCTCCTGGGATTTTGTGCTTGATCCGGCCATGAGCCAAACGGCCATGCCTTTCTGGTACTGGCATCACCCGGGCGCATTTTTCGGCATGCCCTATCAAAACTTTGCAGGCTGGATGCTCACCGGATCCGTATTCATGGGAGTGGCGACATTACTTTGGCGAGGTCAGCCGCTGCGATTGACGCGATCGCAAGTCACCTTTGCGCTAATCGTCTACCTCGGTAACTTCCTATTTGCGACGGTGATGAGCCTGGGGGCTGGGTTCTGGCAAACGGTTCTCTTGGGGATTGTGCTGGGTGTCGCTCCGGCAGTGCTGTGCTGGCAGCGGGCAGGAGGGATGGACGTAGCAGATCAGGCGATCGCCCCTGAGCAGGAGTCTACAGACGCCAGTTCCTTGGCTCCCTCCGTTGCCGCGTCCTCAAAGTAGCAGGACTGAGATCTATTGAGATCCTGATTGAGCGTGGAGTTTAGGATTTGGACTGACTCCACGCTTTTATGTGTCAACCTTACCGCACGGCATAGATAGTTTTGGATATAGAGGTTTCAGCATTTGGGTTTGGGGAAATGGGAATCGGGATCTTGGCGACGATACTGCTCCTGGTGCAAATTCCCTTTGTCTGCCTTTGGTTAGCGCGATTATTTCAAGGCCCTACACGGCGATCGCCCCTCCGTCCCGTCCGTGCCAATCCCGAGCAATTGGGTACGGTGAGCGTTGTGGTTCCCACGCTGAATGAGGAAGCACGGATTGATCCGTGTCTCACTGGTTTAAGTCAGCAGGGGTATGAACTGCGGGAAGTGATTGTGGTGGATAGTCGCTCCCAGGATGGCACCGTGGATCGAGTAAAGGCCGTGCAGCAAACCGATCCAAGATTCCGAGTCATCTATGACGATCCGCTGCCGTCGGGCTGGGTTGGGCGACCGTGGGCGCTGCATACCGGATTTTTGAACAGTGCAGAATCCAGCACCTGGGTGTTAGGCATTGATGCCGATACCCAGCCGCAGCCGGGGTTAATCGCCAGTGTGATCCAGGTCGCAGAACAGGAACACTATGACCTGATTTCCCTCTCGCCCCGCTTCATTTTGATGGATGCTGGGGAATGTTGGCTCCAGCCTGCGCTGCTGATGACGCTCATTTATCGGTTTGGCCCCTCCGGTGGCGCGGCGGATGGGGCAGAGCGGGTGATGGCGAATGGACAATGCTTCCTTTCGCGGCGATCGCTCCTTGTGGAGCTGGGCGGCTACACCAGTGCTCGCCAGTCCTTTTGTGATGATGTCACCCTGGCCCGGTTCGCGGCGGCCAAGGGCGCAAAGGTCGGTTTTCTCGATGGCGCAAAGGTACTGAAAGTTCGCATGTATGAAGGGATGGCAGAAACCTGGCGCGAATGGGGGCGATCGCTCGATCTGAAAGATGCCTGCTCTCCGGGGCAGAAATGGGCGGATCTGCTATTTCTCACCACCGTTCAAGCGCTGCCATTATTGACGCTGCCGATCTGGATAGGGGCGATCGCCACAGGTCATAGCTATACAACGGTATGGGCAGCCCTAGGACTGAATGGAGTGCTGATGCTGATTCGAGTGGCGTTGCTGTGGGCGATCGCACCGTCTTACGACTTTTCGCAAGCCCGGGGAGCTTGGACGTTCTGGCTATCCCCCTTGGCTGATCCGGTAGCGGTTTTCCGAATACTGATTTCGTCGGTGCAGACCCCCAAACAATGGCGCGGACGCACCTACAGTTAGGCTAAATCTGGCTACGTTGAAATCGAAACCTTGGGGCGATCGCAACTCCTGAACAAACCTGAATGGATCAGGATTTTTTCTGCTGGGCGTTTCCCGCATGATAGGGACATACCGAAAGGAACCACTCACAACACGGAGACAGCCCCATGCAACTCACATACCGAGGCCAACAGTACAACCCCAACCAAACCTCCATCATCAGCCCTGAACTCCCCATCTACGGAACCTATCGCGGCCAGAAAGTCACCTTCACGGAATCCTGTTCTGGGGTGACACTTAACCCCACCGCCTGACGGCACATCCCCTACCCTGCGGGAAGCCGCTTCGCGTCTAGAGCAAGGGGAGGTTGGGAGGGGTCTCTGAAATAGTGCTAAGTAGATAGTCGTAAATAAATAAAGCTCTTCGTAGGATGGGTTAGCGATAGCGTAACCCATGCTGTCAAAGGATTTGATGCGTTACGGCTACGCCTAACACATCCTACATTTAATTAGGGTCACCTACTTACTTTGCGAATCGGATTCAGTATCACAGGACGAACCTAGGTGTAACAGCCTAGGTTTTGTTGTGCCAATCGTTCATGACATTGGCGACATGTCCAAGGATAAAAAGGGCTGTCATACGGAATCCGATTCCCGGCTTCTCAATGGATGCGGATTTACGGCTTAGAGGTCTACGTCACGTCCGACATGGCCTCAAGCTCATCATCTTCACGCTCAACGTCCTCCTCATCAAATTCAGAATCGATTTGATCCTCATCCAGGTCTTCCTCAAATTCAGAATCAAGCTCATCCTCTGCGGTGAAATTCGGCGTGATTTCGGGAAGTTGGTCAATCTGGAAATACTGATAGAACTTTTCCGTCACCTGGAGCCAAAAGGAACGCCCATCACTCTGGCGACGCTTCCGCACAAAGCCCTGAGCCACCAGATCCGGAACGTGCTGATACACTCCCGATCCACGCAACTCTACCAGGTCTGTTTGCGAAATTTGGCCTTTGAGGGCGATCGCCGCTAAGGTTCGCAGTGCCCCCACCCCCAGATCGACTGGAACCAAGGTGTGCACCAGATCCTGAAACGACTCTTTAAGCTGGAGACAGTAACCCTTGGGCGTTTCGATAATTTCCAACGCGGTTTCTCGGTGGGCGTAATCGGTCATCAGTTGCAGCAAGCCCTCTTCGGCATCGTCGCGATCGCAGTTGGCAAACTCTGCAATTTTGGCAATCGGGAGCGGTTGCGCTTTCAGGTACAGAATTGCTTCAATTTTGCTGGCAAGGGATGGCATAACCCGATACGCCCCTCGTAATCTAATCGAGATTTCGTCCCGTTAATTCTACAAAGATATCTTCCAAATTTGACGGACGTACCATCAGTCCGGTTTTATCGGCTTGCTTTTCCAAGTAAGAATCCGCTTCTGCCAGGGTCGGGAAGAACTTATAGTCCCAGCGATCGCCATTTTGTTTCATCACCAGCCCTTCCCCGTGGGCGCGGCGGAGTTCTTCTAGCGTACCGATTTCAATCAGCTTGCCACTGTCCATAATGCCAATGCGATCGCACAGGTACTCCACTTCTTCCATGTAGTGCGTCGTGAGCAGAATCGTCATGCCCTGCTGATTCAATCCCTTAATAATTTCCCAAAGGCGGCGACGGGTTTGGGGGTCAAGGCCGACCGTGGGTTCATCGAGAAATAAAATTTGCGGCTGATGCAGGAGTGCCCGCGCAATTTGCAAGCGCCGCTTCATACCACCCGATAAGGTTTTGACCAGATCATCGCGGCGATCGCTCAATTCCACATAGTCCAG
>JACYMB010000401.1 GCA_015272205.1 Synechococcales cyanobacterium T60_A2020_003
GCTCACCCAACCTACGAGAGAATCAGGGTTGTGTGAGTTTTGTCAGTCAATCAGCCCTGCTGTTCCAGAGGGGCGATTCTATTTTTTGTAAGGTACACCCCCAATCAATAGTCGTAAGATACTCCTCAGCGATTTGCTAAGATTCTGGAATAAGGCGATCGCAAACCAGAGAACTATCCTATTGCTGGAGTCCGGAGTCTATGCGTAAACAGACGGTTCACTACACATCCCCATTAGATGCCTTAATAGCTGTTGCCAAACGTCTGAGTCTCTATGAAACCCAGCAAAACATGGATTCTGAGGAATTTTTTACCCAATATACTCAAGGATTGCTATCGGATGAGGCTCATTTTATAGAATGGGCAAATGACTACCGTCACTATCTTGCCCTACGCCAGGAACTAGAGCAACGACTCAAGCATGTTGCCTAACCGCCTATCTGATTACCTGAATCAAGTGGAGCAAGCCGTTCTCCAATGTAGCATTGGTTATGTTGAACGCTATGAAGAGGAACTTTTGACCCTAAACCGGGCTAACCTGAGGATTCGATTGCGATTCAATCAGACCCATCTGTTAGAAATTAATGAAGCGATCGTCATTTAATGAAGCGATCGTCATTTAATGAAGCGATCGTCATTACAGATAATCAGTTGGAATTTCTCGATTATCGCTACCACTTTCAGGACGAACAAAATCGCTTAATTTTCCGCTATGACAGCACCCCTCATTTTCCCAACCTTCCCAATTTTCCACATCACAAACACCTGCCTGATGCAGTGATTGCCTCTGAAAAACCTGAAATTATTCAAGTCTTGAAAGAAGCAACGGCAGTATTGGGGTAAGGGCGATCGCCCATGCCAATATGTACGTTAGCGAGTGAAGATTAGACTGCTGCTCTAGAGGGGCGATCGCCCCTTTTTAAGAAGCTGCTATCTCCACTGCCCGCTGACGAATCGCCGCCAAATTAATCACCAAGTTCTTCCGCAAATGCCGCTCAATCAGGCGAATGGGCATCAATCGTGTGGGCAAAACTATGACCCCGTAACTCAACTGCACGCCTGGATCAGGTGCGTCTAGAGGGGCGATCGCCCAATGGCCTACAAACGATTTGAAATCCCCTTCCACCATCGAAAAATCAATGCGATAGGGGAACTGTTCCACCATATCTAGCACTACACGGGCGCAAAACTTGAGCTTCAGAAAGCGTTCTGCTCCCACTTGCTCTAAGCGGACACAATCAGGCGACGGCGAAGCGATACAGCGACTTTCCTGCAGGTTGGGAATAAAATCAGCGAGATGATCATAATCCGTCAAAACCTGCCAAACCTTTTCTGCTGAACAGGGTACGTAGATAGTTGCCCCAATAAAGGTTTGCCGTCCGCCTAATCGTTCGGTGGTCACGTCTACCGCATCGAGCAATTCCGAATCCAGACCCGCTGGCACCTCGTCTGACCAATCATCTTCACCATCATCTGCTCCATCATCAAGGAGGGGCTCTTGGTCTAGTTCGGTGGGGTCAATCATCGTTCGCTCCTGATCCACTGAGTTTCCGGATGGCAATGCTGAGGCGTCCGATACTTATTTTGCCCTAATCCCATCGAAAACTAAGCGGTGGGGCGATCGCTCAATTCCAATCCCGATTAAAACAAATCACTGAGGCAACTTCGGGATAGCGACCGTAAAACAGGTATCCCAAGCCTCAGCAGAGGAGGCCGCATCTCCACTTAAGGGATGGCTGTCAACCGTAATCGTGCCATTGAGATGCTCCACTAATCCCTTCACCAAGACCAATCCTAACCCTGTACCGGGCACCGCCTGATCCGTTACCCCTTTTCCGCGCCGAAACTTGTCAAAAATGAGCGGCAGCTCTTCTGCGGAAATCCCTTTACCAATGTTGCGAATGGAAAAATATACCATCTCAGGTTCAGAAAATGGCACCGATTTCCGTTTTCTCTTGCCGATTTTCGGTGGATGAACGTCAGCGCTAATGGATACTGTTGTTCCTAGATGGGCGTATTTACAAGCATTGGACAGTAACTCTGTCAAAATGCGGGTTAGGCTGTCCTGATCTGTGTGCAACGTTAACGGAGACGCTGGGAGTTGCACGTCCGCCTGTAAATCCCGCTTTGCGAAGAGTTCATGCTGCGATTGGGTAAAGTCACGCATAAACTGGCAGGCTTCTACCGCTTGGGTTTCTAAACTAGTCGTGCCTGTTTCTAGCTTTTGGAGTGCCAGCAAATCATTAATCAGCTTTGTTTCTTGGACACACTGCTGCTCGAGGACATCAAGATACTTGTTGCGTCGTTCGGGTGAAAGTTCCGCTTCGCGCAGCATCCGAATCGCAAGCATCATGCTAGTCAGCGGCGTTCGCAGTTCGTGGCTCATGGTGCTAAGGAACTCGTCCTTCAGACGATTAAGCTCCTGAAGCTGCTGAATTTGCTGCCGTGTTTTGTTGTATAGCTTAGCTTGTACATCCAAACTACGCTGAAGCTGACTCGTACGCTCATCAACGAGGGACTGAACTTGTTGAAGGGTATGCGTTTGGATAATGGCGGTGCTGATTTGAGCTGCTACTAGGCGCACGAAGGAAAATTCTTCCGTTTGCCAAGGGCAAGGCTGATGATGTTGCACCACGAGATACCCCAACACGCTGTCCTGATGTTCGAGCGGCACCATCATCAGTGCAGGCATTTTATCCAAATCTAAAATGGGCGCAACGGATTCCGAGGTGCTGCACAGCGCCTGCTGGCGGGGGGTTAAGGTGATCGGCTTGGGCGATCGCCCCTCTGCAAATAATGGACTGTGGTGAGTATGCCCATCCCAAAGATGATGCCGATCGTCAAGGTCAAGATTGGTCAGTTGGGGAATCACCACTGCCTGATTGGTGCCACTCAGCAATAGGTCACACAATTGGCAATCTGACAGGGTAAACGAATGGTTAAGCCACGTTCCTTCACTAAATTCAGCGTAGGGTGAATCTGAAGAGGATACAACCGTCAGCTTTGACTCTGGTTTGGCTGGAATATCGCAGGCAAAGGGGGCGATCGCCGTCACAATCGCCTTTGCTGTAGGCTTACGGTGGGGCTTTACCTTGTGAAGCGGATTCTGATACCTCAAAAGCACCACAAAACAGCGGCTCACCTGGAGCGAACTGACAATTCCTTCTGCCGCCAATTGAAAAATCTGATCTAGACCAGCAGCGTTCCGCAAGGCTCCAGACAGCCGATCAATCAGCGATTGATAGTGAGCCTGCTGATAAATAGACTGACGAGAAAGCCGTGGATAGATATGCGAAACGGCAGGTACAGACTGAAATAGGCGGCTTGAGAGTTGCACAAATCCCTCCAGTGATTGATTCAGGGTTCCGCAATGGAGGTCATTTTCCCTGATGAGACGAAGGTGAAAAGCTCTAACCCACGGTTAGGCATCTACTACCCCCCTTGCCTTCAGCGTATCGATTGGACTCGCCCAGGTGAAACCGTGAATTCGCGGCGATTCTTAATGTTTAGATTGCATGTTTGAATCCCCTATTTCCGAGAATTAACGCACGGGTTATTGATGTGTCAGTATAGTTGAGGAACAATGACTGTAATTTGAGCGAGCTGAGCATTGCAGATTACGTTTTTGGGGACAAGTTCGGGAGTGCCAACGCGATCGCGCAACGTATCGAGTATTGCGCTACGTCTGCCGCAACGGGCTGAGGTATGGCTGTTTGACTGTGGGGAAGGCACGCAACACCAAATTCTGTGCAGCGATATTCGCATTAGCCAAATTACAAAGATTTTTGTGACCCATATGCATGGGGATCACATTTATGGACTGATGGGGCTGTTGGCCAGTTGCGGTCTGGCCGGGAATCCTAGCCGCATTGATATCTACGGGCCTCCTAAACTTGAAGACTACATAAAGGCGTGTAGTCGCTATTCCCAAACCCACTTTTCCTACCCCGTAAACGTGCATACGGTACAGCCCGGTCTCCTATTTGAAGATGAGGATTTCACGGTGAGTTGCGGTGAGCTTAAGCATCGCTTACCTGCCTTTGGTTATCGAATTGCCGAAAAAGATCGTCCCGGACGCTTCAATGTCGATCGGGCAAAAGCCTTGGGAATTCCGTCGGGGCCTTTGTACGGCAAACTGAAGCGAGGGGAAGTCGTTACCCTGCCCGATGGCCGCAAGATCCGAGGAGCAGATCTTTGTGGGGCCACGGAAATTGGCCGAAAGTTTGTGTACTGTACGGATACCGTATTTTGTGATGGAGCGATCGATTTGGCTCAGGATGCCGATGTGCTGGTTCACGAAGCCACCTTTGCCCATCAGGATGAAGAGCTTGCCTATCAACGCCTACACTCCACCACACGAATGGCGGCGCAGGTTGCCTTGCTAGCCCAGGTGAAACACCTGATCATGACCCATTTCAGCCCTCGCTATGCGCCTGGAAATGCGATCGGATTGGATGATTTGTTGAAAGAAGCCCAGGCCATTTTTCCCAATACGACCATGGCGCAGGACTTTCTGACCTACGCAATCCCGCGTCGTCAGGAAAAAGCTTTGGTAAACGCAGGCTAATCACACAGAGGAGAATCGGGAATGGCACGATGGCATAAACAATGGGCGATCGCCCTTATGGTTTCCCTATGCCTATGGGTGGGGCAGAGTCCGGCCTGGGCAGACTGGACAACACCGATGTCTTTTAGCAATGCCGAACTGACCGGGCGTGACTTTTCGGGACAAAACTTACAGGCATCGGAGTTTTCTAATGCCAATTTAGAACTGACCGACTTCTCAAACGCCGATTTGCGGGGGGTGATTTTCAGCGCATCGGTGATGACGAAGTCCAACCTGCATAGTGCAGATCTGTCCAACGCCATGGTGGATCAGGTGAAGTTTCAGGATAGTGACCTTACGGATGCGAACTTTGCCGAGGCGATTTTGCTGCGAACTACGTTTGAGAATGTGGACATTACCGGAGCCGATTTCACCGATGCCATTTTGGATGGGGCGCAGGTGAAGGAACTGTGCGCGATCGCCTCAGGCATCAACTCCAGAACAGGGGTGTCCACCCGCGAGTCTTTGGGGTGTCGTCCATGAGCGATCATGTCAAACGAGTTGGGGTCATCGGTGGCGGACAGTTGGCCTGGATGATGGCGGACGGTGCGCGCGTGCTGGATTTAGACCTGTGGGTGCAAACGCCATCGCCCGCCGATCCTGCCGTGGCGATCGCCCAGGAGTGTATTTTTGCGCCTGTGGGGGATGCAGATGCAACGGCAGAACTGGCCAGCCAGTGCGATGTGATCACCTTTGAAAATGAATTTGTGGATTTGGAAGCGCTGGGCGTTTTAGCCGCGTCGGGTGTGCGCTTCGCCCCTTCGTTGTCGGCTCTGAAACCGATTCTCGATAAGTATCATCAGCGCTCGTTCTTAAAAGATGCGGGATTACCGAATCCCGACTTTCAAGCGATCGCCTCCTTTGATGATCCAGTGTTGAAAACCGTCGGGCTTCCCTGTGTGCTCAAAGCCCGACGGCATGGGTATGACGGTCAGGGTACGTTTGTTGTGCGCCAATGGTCAGATTTAGAAACCCTGCGCCAAAACGCGAAAGCCACCCACACCGATTGGCTCGTGGAGGCATTCGTGCCCTTTGAGAAAGAACTGGCCGTGATGGTGGCGCGATCGCCCAGTGGTGATATTGCGGTGTATCCGGTGGTGGAAAGTCAGCAGATTGATCAGGTATGTCGGCGTGCGTTAGTCACAGGCGAACTTGACGGGACTGTAACGGAGAAAGTGGAGGCGATCGCTCGTACCTTAGTAGAAAGCCTCAATTTCGTGGGCGTGCTTGGGATAGAACTATTCCTCACGGCGAATGGCACAGTGCTGATTAACGAAGTTGCCCCGCGCACCCATAATTCCGGGCACTACACCCTAGATGCCTGCGTCACCTCCCAATTTGAGCAGCAGTTGAGAGCCGTCAGCGGTCATCCATTGGGATCGCCAGACCTAACTGTTCCCGGTGCCGTCATGGTGAACTTACTCGGCTTTGAATCCGCCCGAAGTGACTATCCCGACAAGCGCGAGGCGATCGCCGCTATTCCCCATGCCCACCTCTATTGGTATGGCAAAGCAGAATCCCGTCCTGGTCGGAAGTTGGGGCATGTGACGGTTTTGCTGGATGCACCGACACCTCAGGAACGGCGATCGCAGGCTGAGGAGGTTATTCGAGTGGTTGAGGGGATTTGGTATAGGGAAGTGGGGAATTGATAGAGTCTGGGAGTGATGGAGTACGGGAGTGATGACTTTAGCTTCTCCGTGAAAGCCCCGCACTCTGCCGAAGGCGAGTGTCGGGATGAAAGCGGGGCGGTTGCGAGTCCCCCTTGCAGCTATGCCAAGCAATCGCGGGGCGGCGGAGAGGGGAGACGAGCAAACCGCCAGCCTGGTATAATTGGCTAAGCATCGCAGGGTTGATTTCCCCTGATAGGTACGCTTTCGACCGACAACTGGAGTTGACCGACCCGTAGGCCTAGGCCGCAAGTCTCCCGTTTCCAAGGTTGCAATAGAGAGCATTTTTGAAACAGCACAGCAAACCTCCTTGGTGGAAAAAATTGTCAACAGTGGGGCTGGGCGTCTTCCTCACTATAAAAAGCTCGAACCCGGTAACCAGTGGTAGAACACTTCCGGTGGGAGAAGCCCGCACCGTATGTTTGCATCGGTGTCGGGAGTACGTCACAACACCCCATTACTCCGTTACCCCATCACCCCGCCTGCCCCATATACATCACCCCCGAAATACAACCCGTCATCAACGTGGCTAAGGTTGCAGCCCAAAGCGCTTTCCAGGAAACGGCTGTGATCAGCGATCGCTGCATGGGCGCAAGAGCACAGAAGCCACCGACGAAAATGGCGAGGGAGGGGAGATGGGCAAAGCCGCAGAGGGTGTAACTTAGAACCAAAACAGCGCGATCGCTCAATAGATTCTCGGCGGAAAGTTGGGCGATCGCTTGGTAGGAGGGAATTTCGGTGAGCAGGAGGCGTTGACCGACGAGGACGGACGATTGCCATAACTCCGGCCAACTCACGGAAACTCCGGTGAGGAAGGTGAGCGGTAAGAACAGCATTCCCAGCAGGTTTTGCAGGGAGATTACCGAAAAGAATTGACCGATGGCGCGAATGAAACCATTGCTGCTGGTGGAAAGCTCCGCCAAACTGACGAACACGCCGTTCACCATGGCAACCAGTCCCAACACGGCAATCAACAGCGCCGCGATCGCCACGGCCAGCCGCACACCATCGAGGGAACCCACGATCAAACTTTCCATGGGGCTTTGGTTTTGCGCCTCTTCATCCAGGATTTCGTCGGGCAAGGCTCCCAAGGTTTTCGGCGTATCAGCTTCGGGAACTAGAATTTTGGAGACGACGAAGCAGGCGGGAATGCTCAGAATTGAGGCGGAGATGAGGTGTCCGGTGATGGTGGGGAAGGTGGGGCGCAAAAATCCGGCGTAGAGTGCCAGCACCGTCGAGGCAATCGACCCAAAGCAGCAGGTTAACACCGTGCAAAACTCGCTGCGGGTGAGGGTGGGTAAAAATGGCTTGATGGCGATCGCTGATTCTATGCCGACAAAAATATTGGCAGATCCGGCCATTGCTTCGGCACCGCTAATCTCTAACCAGCGATGAAAAAAGCGGGCAAAGGCACGCACAACGGGCTGAATTAATCGCAGGTTATACAGGAGTGCCAGGAGCGCGGAGAAGAATACGACCTGAGGCAGGGTGCGAAAGGCAAAGATGAATCCCAGGTTCAAATTATCGGGTATGAGGCGATCGCCCGGAACCGGAGCATAGGCGGGGGTAATGGCTCTGGCGATCCAGCGTCCGGCGACGGCTGGCCCCGGAACGTTGCTAAGATCGGGAACCAGGGCAGACCCAAACAGGAAACGAGCACCTGCTTCCGAGGCATCCAGAACACCGTTGACGCTGGTATTGATCACTACAAAGACCACACGCATGGGGGGGGGATGAGAAAAATTAGCCCTCCCATCAGAAGTTGCAGACCAATGCCCCAGGCCACCAATTTCCAGGAAATTATGCGACGATCTTCAGAACCTAGCCATGCAATAAAGCACAGCCCACCAATACCGACGAGGGAGAGGATATTTAGCATAATCCGTGATGCTACCCCGGCTTGAACGACGTTGAAGCGTTGCTGCGTTAAGTAACAGCACTCTCAGTAGATGACAAAGCCTAACGACTCTGTTTGATGGACACCCTGCACTAAGAAAATAGCCGAAAATGGGCATGGAAGTTCACATAGAGGCTCCTGAAAGTTTATTAGGATCTCTATAGTGCGTTTATTTCTGCTTTAGGTTAGTTCCCGACCAGATGGGATAAATCGGCAACTAATTTGTAACTAAATTTAACAAAATCGGCCTAGATTTTCTCATGACCGTTACACCCTACTCTCGGCAACGTTTCCAAACTCGTGAAGAGCTGTATCAATTTTTGAATCGCTGTCACAAAGAATCGATTCGCGACCGCCGCTCAAAGATTGCAAGCTTTTCCTGTGAGCTAGATTCCATTGATCCCCTGATTGCCCTTCAAGAATTGGGAACACCCGACACCATTTATTTCTATTTTGAAAACGGTCAACGGCAGGAAACGATCGCCGCCATTGGAACCGCCGCCTATCAGAATATTCAAGGTTCACGACGGGTTGATGCGGCCTATGAATTTATCCAAGAGTGCATGGAATCTGTGGTTTCTAATGGATTGGATAGTCCGTTTGCAGGTGCCTATTTTTTCTGTAGCCTCACGTTTTTTGATCAGCCGCGATCGCCCGTTTCCTCATTTTTTACCTCCAACATTTTTCTACCTCGCTGGCAAATTTCACGCCATCACGAGCGCTGCATTGTAACTGCAAACTTACCGATTCATGCCCAAAGCAATGTGCAGAATCAGACGGATTTAGTGTGGTCACACTTACAGCGTCTTCAGGTGTTGCGCCATCGTACACTAACCTCCTCGCGCCTTGATTTCAGAAAGAATGCCGGGCGATCGCAGCGAATTCAAAATCTATCAAATCTTGACAGTTTCAAGCGAGCCGTAACCTCGATTCTGACCCGCATCCAAACCCAGGAGCTTGAAAAGGTTGTGCTGGCCCATGCGATGGATATTCAAGAGCGATCGCCCTTTTCGGCGGTGCGATCGCTAAAAAACCTGCGGCGACTCTACCCCGATTGCTACATTTTTTCCACAGGGAATGGAAACGGGCAAAGTTTTATTGGTGCAAGCCCAGAACGACTGCTCAGCATTCGCGATCGCACCCTGATTGTTGACGCTCTGGCCGGGTCGGCTCCCCGTGGCAGCAGTTTATCTGAAGATGCAGAATACGCCAATCACCTGTTGAGTAGCGATAAGGAGCGGCGCGAACATCAGCTTGTGGTGCAATTTATTCAGCAGCAATTAGCACAACACGGTATTGCGGCAACGGCACCAGACTCACCAACGTTGCTCCAGCTTTCCAACATTCAGCATTTACACACGCCCATTTGCGGCACCGTTCCCCCGATGCTGAACCCGTTAGATTTACTGGCCTCGCTGCATCCCACCCCGGCAGTGGCGGGTATTCCAAGAGAGCAAGCATTCCAGGCCATCCAAACCCACGAATCCTTTGAGCGATCGCTCTATGCGGCTCCCCTGGGCTGGCTGGATCACCATGGCAATGGCGAGTTTGTGGTGGGGATTCGCTCGGCGTTGCTGTCAGGGTGTCGGGCGCAGCTGTATGCGGGAGCAGGCATTGTGGCTGGCTCGAACCCGGAGCAAGAAGCGTCCGAAATCCAACTGAAGCTGCAAGCTCTCTTGCAAGCCCTGGATTAGGCATGTGACACTCCACAATCCGGAAAGCGGGATGCATCGGTTACGGCATTTCTCTTGCAGGATTTGGACAGAACTGTGGCCTAGGAAGGCGATCGCCCATGACCTTTTCAGATGAACCCGATCTCCGCTTGGAGCTTCAAACGAATGCTGATACCTCGGCGGCGGATCTGGCGGCGGGTCTGCAAGACTGGCTAGACCTGGGATTGTTAGATGATGCAGGAATCAATGCTGTCTTGGCGGTTACCCCCGATCATCCGGCGCTGCTCACGGGGTTGGAACACTGGCTACAACGAGGCTTGCTGTCAGAACAGGCGATCCGGACTCTGTGCGAAGCCCATTTGGTCTGTGCGATCGCCCCCGTTGTGTCACCAGGCTCTACCGGAGCGAGCGGCGATTTTCTACCCTTCGATGAAAACGAATCGACGGCTTCATCCACCCCGCAAAAGCCGATTCTTAAGGGGCGATCGCCTAACGTTCGCCTCAGAGAGAAACCGGAAATCGCACCGTCCTGGTTGGCGCGGATGGCTCAATCCCTGATGGCGGAACTCAGCGTGTTGTGGGTGCTGCTGTTGGGTATTGCGCTGGTGGTGCTGTCGTCGGGGGTGATTGCGGCGCAGCAGTGGCGGAACGTTCCCCCTGTGGGTCAATACAGCATTTTGTGGGTGTACACCCTGATGTTTGGCGGGGTGGGGCTGTGGTTGCAGCGGCGTCCGAGGGTGCAGCTTACGGCGCAGGCGTTGCAGTGGGTGGCGGTGCTGCTGCTTCCGGTGAATATGGTGGCAATCGACCGGATTGGGTTTGGGAGTGGATCTCACCTGCTCGTGATGGCGATCGCCACGCTGACCTTAACAGGACTGACGCTACTCATTTTTCAACGGCTAGGGCAGATTCCCTGGTTGGGACGCTTAAATTATCTAGCCCTGAGCTATCTGCACTGGGGGTGGCACAGTGCCCAATGGGCGATCGCTGCTGTGTATGGGGGCATCGTGCTGACGGGGATATTGACGGTAGTTCAAACGCGACGAAGGGCTGATCCCTCAGACCGTTCAAGACAATCCGTGTTCCATACCGGACTGCTGATCTACGGTATTTTGGTATTGCTGGGGCGATCGCTTTTTATCGAACAGTTGCCATTTACTGCGTTTGCACTGGCGATCGGACTTTGCGGTGCTTTGATTGCCTGGAATGCCCAGTTTTCCATCCAGTCTCCAGAATCCCCAACGCAAGTATTGCCCGTGTTAATGCGACCGTTGACCTGGGAATGGGTTGGCGGTGGCCTGATTTTTCTGGGGTGGTTAATCGCTGTGGATGATGCTCCAGCCCAGGCGATCGCCCTCAGTGGCCTTGGATTTTGGTTCTTTGGGCGGCGCTACCTGCGATCCAATGCCGTTGCCGACTGGCTGATGCTGGGAATCATCGGGATTCAGCTTCATGGTCTGGTGTGGGCTGTGCTGTCGTCGTCACTGCGGCAAACCCTCCTCACTATCGCCACCCAAGCCACCGGAACCGAGGAAACCCCCTGGACTTTGTTAGGTCTGGTTTTCCTACCGTTTCTGGCAGTAATGCTAATCCTGACCGTGCGAGTTCACCGCGATCGCCCCTCACCAACCCTGCTGCACTGGCTGATGTTTGGCTTTGGCACGGTGCTGGTGGGGCTAAGTTTGGCGAATCCTGCGACGCGATCGCTCAATGGCATGGCCTCCACCGTACTCCTGGGCGTAACCACCGTTCGTTATCTGAATCAGGAAGGCGATCGCCCACGGGCAGAGGCGGAATCAAGGCAGATTTTGCCAGACTTTACGGCTCAACCTCTGATCTATTTGACCCACCTGGCCAGTGTACTGACCGCTTTATCCTGCGTCGATTGGGCATTTCCCGCGTTGGGCGTGATTCCGTGGGCACAAATAGTCCTCGCGTTGGCAGTCCTGGAATGGGGGGTGAGCTACGGACTGGCCCAGCGCAGCACGCCACCCGCCCGATCGACTGCTCAAGCGAGTGCTTGGACGTTGGGAATCTGGCTAGCGATCGCCTGTTATGCCCTCTTATTGAGTAACGCGATCGCCGAATCTTTTGGATCGAGTCAAACCTTGGGGCGGGCGACGGATTCGGTCGATTGGGGGATGCTGTGGCTGGTCGTTCTGGCTGTCTTAACCATCTTGGGAAGCCGATCCATTGTTCCGCAGCAGCGGCGATCGCTCTGGCTGAGTACCCTGAGTCTACTCGTATTACCCCCGTTAACGATTTTTTCAGACACCTGGAGGCTCTGGAGTTTGGCGATCGCCACCGGGCTGATGATCGCCAATTCCGTGTATCTCCAGAAAACCCTGGCCAGCGCGATCGCCCTTGGGTTTGCGCTGATCTGGATTGTGGCGAGTTTGAACGACGGCATTTTCGGCATTCCCCCCGTCCAAGGCGATGGCTGGCTGGTCGTTTGGGTCGTCTTGATTGCGGGGCTGTGGGGACTCCGATTTGCCATGCACAGACTGACTCATCCCCTCGCCCAAATCTATAAACCTGCGGCGGATGGTTGGGCGATCGCTTTAATGATCCTGGTATTACTAGATTTTGGCGATCGCGCTTTCTATGACTTCCCCGATCCCGCTTCTCCGCCCACAACTACCTTACTCGCCCTCGTTGGACTCATGGGCGCGATCGCCTTTCGCCACTGGCAGCAGGCCACCCACTGGACGCTGGTTTGTGGGGCGATCGCTTTAGAACTCTTTGTGATTCAAGCAATGCCCCTGGTGACAATGGCTCCCTCTCCCTTGGTTGTGGCGAATGTGGGGCTGGGGTTAGGTTGGGTCTTGGCTGGGGAACGGCAAACCACCCTCCGGGCAAGCTGGAACGCGATTCCCCTGGGATATGCCCTTCTGGCCTTTGGATTCCGCCTCGATCAGTTTGCACCTTGGACAGGCTGGACAACCCTCGGCATTGCTTTAATCGTGATGGCGGTAGGGCGACGGGGACAATCATGGAAACCGCTGACCTACGTGGGATTAGCCATTTTCTCCGCTGGCGTGTACGAAATTGCCGCTGCCCTCGCGCCGGACTCGGAGGGCGATCGCGCTGTGGTGATGGCCGCTGCCTCGGTTGCGCTGCTGGGTGTGTATCGATTGGGCGATCGCTGGATGACCTCCTATCTTGCCCTTGCGCCTCAATCTCTGACCCTAGGGGCACATCTCCACTGGCTGATCGGCAGTGTGGCCTTAATTGCCGCCATTCCCCATCCTATTCGTCACCTTTCTGCCCTTGCCCTCCTTACCGGATTTCTGCTCACCGGATACGCCCTCGAACAGGGACGACATCAAGAAGGGCGATCGCCCGATCTCTGGGTGTATCTGGGAATCTTGGAAGCCTGTGGGCTGATCGTCTACCTGGTCGATCAAGTGTTACCCGAAACAGTCGTCCAGAGTTTGGTGCCGTGGATCGGGGCGATCGCCGCTGGAATTGCGTCGGGTTTCTACCTGGCTCCGTGGGAAACCTGGGGATGGAATGCGCGTCCCTGGCGACGAGCAGCCGTTGCATTACCGCTGGGTGCGATCGCCCTCACCCTAGATCGCGTTCATCCCGGCAGTCTCCTCATCGCCGCAGGGTGCTACACCCTCCTCGCTCAACTGCGCCACCAGGTACGCCTAACTTACATCAGCATCATTTCGGTGAATTGGGCGATCGCTCAGTGGGTTAGGGATGGCGCACTGGATCGCCCGATGCTCTACGCCAGCCTTGCCGGACTCTCCCTCCTGTATCTGGCGCAAGTGGAACCTCTGCTCCAAGATCCCCAACAGCGTCATGCTCGTCACTGGGTGCGGTGTTTGGGCGTCGGCACTATTTGTTTATTTGCGCTGCTGTTTCACCATGAAAGCGGGGTGATTCCAGCGGTAGTCAGTCTGGCAGCGATCTTCATCGGCTTAACCCTCCGAACCCGTGCCTTTTTGTACGTGGGCACCATCACATTTTTGCTGAATGCGTTTTATCAGCTTGTAATCCTGATCTTTGCCTATTCGCTGTTGAAGTGGATTGTGGGTTTGGTGGCAGGGGTCGCGCTGATCTGGATAGCCGCAACCTTTGAAACCCGACGGGAACAGATGGGATCTCTCCTGCGCCAGTGGTTTGTGGATCTGCAAGATTGGCAGTAGGAGAGGCAAAAGGCGGAGATGGCTCGGATTATCGCTCTTCAATGACTATGGGAAAAGAATAAAAAACGATGCAGTTTCTTTCTAGTTTTCGTCAATTCAGCCGAATAGTCCCAAACGAAATTCCGTCGTTTCAGCCATTCTCTAGCGAGAGTAATTAAAGAGCGTTATACGGAATTCTGCTATGGGGTGACACTTAACCCCAC
This sequence comes from Synechococcales cyanobacterium T60_A2020_003, assembly GCA_015272205.1. Lineage (NCBI taxonomy): Bacteria > Bacillati > Cyanobacteriota > Cyanophyceae > Synechococcales > Synechococcales cyanobacterium T60_A2020_003. The sequence goes on from JACYMB010000401.1 coordinate 14,203, forward strand.
CGCCTGACGGCACCTCCCCTTGCCCTAGACGCGAAGCGGCTTCCCGCAGGGTAGGGTAGATTGGGAGAGATCTCTGAAATAGTGCCACTTTGCGAATCGGATTCAGTATTAGTTGTACAGGCGCGTTCAGCCAACGCCCTCCAGCGAATATCGAATCTTCACAGCAAAACTCGCCCCCATGCACCTTAAATTGATATTAATTAATCGGATTCGATATAAGCCGCTTGTTTACACAAAGCGATCAACACTGGAGGTGAAATAGGGCTCTACCCGAATCGCAATCACCCGCGACGGACGCACCACCATGTATTCGCCTTGGATATTCTTAATCGGAACCGTGATAAATTCGTTCGAATCGAACTTGGGCACGAGCTCGCCGCTATACCACTTTTGAAAATCTTGAATCGTGGGAAATCGCACCTCTTCACGATGCCCCCCTTCTAAAAATAGATGAATGGGGTACTCACTTGGAGTTCTTGGCATAGTTCGCGATGCTCCTTACTCAGCTTAACGTACCTATTCTTCCCAAAAAGCCTGAAAAACACAACGCACCAACCCACGCTATTTAGTGTCCTGCCTAAAGCGTAAGGTTAAACGGGCGCAATTGGGTGTCCATCACCGTCGATAATTGCTTCTTCAGATCGGTGCGATTGCGAAACACGAGCCGTTGTCGTCCCGGCACATCAAAGGGAAACTGCCCTGGGATGTCGCTCCGTTCCATTTGCGCCAGCACCAACTGTTCCTTACGCTTGCCTTGAAGCGCATATCCCAACTCCACGCAGACCTTAGGGCTGGGAAAAAGCTGTGGTGGTGTATCCGAGGTCGCCCAAATCGACGTACCATCGGCCACGAAGATTAAGCACTGCCGTATTTTTCGCATCAGGTTGCTGTCTAAGCGAGTGGGGCTATCAGTGAGGCGATGGGATTCCTCCAACGTCAGCGGTAGGCGCGATCGCTCGTTAAATTTTTCAAGATAGCTCTGGAGTTCATCCCGCAGCAGTTCACTCGATTCGGGATAGTCCGTTTGGTAGCACAGGAAAATGGTTGGCTCTAGATGCGCCATCACATCCCGCTTGGTGAAGTAAATTTCGTGGCTGATCAGGTCAATGTTGGAAATTGCGTAACCACCGCTGCCTTCAATGTAAAACTCGACGATTTCGCCTTCCAGGTAGCGCTGAAACCAGGGGGTTTGGCGAACAACATCACTGTCGTCTAGAAAATCGGCTCGCAGGGCTGACTTGAGCAAGCTGTTTTTGCTCAATCGCAAATCATGGGGGCGTTTTTCCAGCTCCCGAATCGGTTCATAGTCCTGGAGATACCAGGCTTTCAACGCAATAATTGCCATAGAACGCCCTTCGAATTCTCTGTGCTTGAATTCAACATCCCTTGATAGTAGTGCGAGATTTCCAAAACGAACGGAAATTTTCCAGCCCATTCTATCGAGGGGGCTAGGCGATCGCACCAGGTTTAAAAATCGTTGCCTTCCTTAGGTACGCATGCTGTCGTACCCGCTGTTGAACCCAACTAACGTGCAGAGAATGGTCGGACTAAACCACAGACTAGAACAATAGTATACCCTAAAGATATCCGAGAGGGGCGATCGCGCTTAAACGCCGATCCGAACTGAGGGCATCAGGCGATCGCCCTTATCTCCCAAGGTTAAGATCTGCTGCTCGTCCGTTGCCGTTTTCTCAATGAGGCTAGCCAGCCGTAGCGCTTTCAGAGCTTGTTCACCCCCCACGGATGGCTGCTCACCCCCGCGCACACAGTTCACAAAATGCTCTAACTCAGCATGGAGCGGCTCAATGTTGCTGGTGTAGACTTTTTCGATCAAGCCATCCTGACGGTACAGAACTTGGCCGTAGTCCGCTGAGCAGTTCGCAGTAGTGTGGCGATGGATCAAAATCTCGTTATTCAGGAAATCGGCCTCGGTTAAGGAATGCCGACAGTGGGTTGCGATGCGGCGCATCTTGCGATGGGCCACTTTGCTGGCCGTAAGGGTTGCCACGATGCCATTCGCAAAGCCCAGGGTGGCCGTCACATAGTCTAAATAGCCAGAATCCGCAGAACGACTACCGCTAGCGGTCAATCGCTCCACGGGCGAACCCGCCAATTCCAACAGCAGATCAATATCGTGAATCATCAAATCCAGCACCACCGACACATCGTTCGCCCGGTTGGAATAGGGACTCATGCGGTGAGCTTCGATCGCCAGCAGTTCTTCCGTCTTCAAAACCTTAATCAGTTCTTGAAACGCCGGATTGAACCGTTCAATGTGCCCCACCTGGAGAATGCACTGATACTCGGCGGCAGCGTTCACCAAGGATTCGGCTTCGGTAATGCTAGCGGCGATCGGCTTTTCGATCAGGACGTGGATGCCTGCTTGAAGGCAGGTCATACCGACCGAGTGGTGGAGGCGCGTCGGCACGGCAATACAAACCGCATCGACGTGGGACAGCATATCTCGGAAATCTTCAAAGAACCGCACCCAGTACTTGCTGGCGGTGTCCAGGCCTCGTTCTACATCGACGTCAGAAACGCCCACTAGCTCTACATCTTTGAGCAGACTGAGCACCCGCGTATGGTGTTGCCCCATATTACCCACACCAATCACGCCTACCCGAATGGGGTCAGGATAGTAATGTCGTTGAGAGGGAGCGTGAGCATGACCACCTGATATGCCGTTGTGTTGCACTCCTGCTGTTCTCCTACGCCCAGTCGGTTTAAATACTCACCAGAATCGTATCACGAGGTTGTTTTCTGTGAAGAAAATTGAATTTCGACATCGTAGATTCAATGGTTTTTAATGCGAACGATGGGGAAATGACGTTCAACATCTTTAAGAACTGTGTCTACCTTAATCGCCCTCCTCTATCAAGAGCGATCGCCCATTTTTTGATGAATCTGATGAATCTATGTTGAGCTGATTGTCTGGGAACTTTCACCATGAGCGAGGGGAATTTGTGTCAGTTTTTAACCTGTCTACTCCGTGCTGATGTCTAAACCATGGATTGCCCCTTCTCCCATGCCATGAATCACAGTTTGCAGCCCATCGTCACTGTGCGTCCATACAAAGCGCTACATTTCCCGACTCAGGCTGAGAGGATTTGGGCATAATAGGGATGCCGGAATCTACGCATACGCTGCATGTCTGAACCATTTTTGACGATTGACGATACCCCTGTTTCCCTCGCCCAGGCCGTTCGCTATCTACAAGCGGGACGAAAATTTGATGCCTTTGTGGGTGAAATTCTGCGCCAGTTTGTAATTGAACGGGAAGTGCAATCGCATGAAGGCTTGGATGCTAATCCATCGGCGGTCGAACAGGCGATCGTTGACTTTCGGCTGGAACAGAACTTGACCGACTCACGCCAATTTCAACAGTGGCTAGCCGCGAACGGGTTGACGTACGATGCCTTCCGGGATCAGGTGGCCTACGGCTTCAAATATCGAACCCTCAAGGACAAAATCACCGAGCCTCGCTTGCAGGAATATTTCATCGAGCGGAAGATCTACCTCGATCGCGTGGTGCTGTCTCGCATTATTGTGGACAACCAAGAGCTAGCTGATGAACTCAAAACCCAGATTAGTGAAGGCACCGCCACCTTTGAGCAACTCGCCCGCGAATATTCCTTAACCGACGATCGCATCGTCAATGGGATGGTAGGGCCTGTGAGCCGAGGCAGTATGCCCGATGAACTACGAGCAGCGGTTGATCAAGCTGGTGTTAGCGATGTGGTGGGGCCAATGGGCATGGAAGGCCGTTGGGGCCTGTTTCGTGTTGAAAAAGTCATGCACGCCACGTTAGATGATGAGCAGGTGCAAACGACATTACGAGATGAGCTATTTGAACAATGGCTGGCTCAAAAAATTGAGTCATTACCGATCAAACTCCAAATTGAGGATTAAAATTCAGGTCTATAGCTCTGAAATCACGGTAAATGCTGTGGGTTCAACTCTCCCTCCAGCCTTGCATGATTGAGAAAACCTCTACTGCTGTATCTACGGTTTCGATTCCCCCATGCCCATTGAAGAACAGCTTGCCACGATCGCCTGGGATAAGCCACCCCTGGCCTTCCTGACCCCAGATCAACAGGTATACGTAACCCAGCAGGCCACCCTCCGCGACTATCGCTTGGGTGACGTGATTTGGTCAACGGAGGACGAGCCAGGACATCAATATCTGGTAGTAAGTGGCAACGTGCGGCTAGTGCCTGCCGATGGCAAATCCCTGATTTTGAAACCGGGGGATTGGTTCGGGGATTTGCCGGAACTGTCGGATCAGTGGAAGGTGCGGGCGGCCAGTCGCGACGTTACGATCGCCAGTTGGGATTCCAATCTGTGGCAGGACTTGATGCAGACGAACGATCGCACCCAGGACGGAGGACTGGATCGCGGCGTTCAGTTTCAGCAGTTTTGGCGATCGCTCCAGTCTCGCTATCAGCCCCACATCAGCTTTGCCCCAGAGCCGATCCCCAACTATCCCTTTGTGGCTAGCCTCAACACTGGGGCAGCCTGCCTGACGATGCTGTCTCAGTATCTTGAAGTGCCTAACCGTCTGGAGTGGGTGCAGCGTCAGCTTCGCAGTCAAAAACCCAAAGATTTGGTGAACGCCGCCGAAAAGCTAGGACTTTACATGCGGCGGCTGTTGGTGGGCAACTGGCGCGATTTTAGCCAGCTTGAACTACCGGGACTCATGCCCCTCGAAGACGGCAAGCGATGGATTGTGGTGTACGCGATGCGGGGAAATCGCTTGATTATTGGCGATCCCCTGAGTCCGTCCCAGAGTTGTGAGAGCGTTCCGCGCCAGATGGTCGAGGAGGTGTGGAACGGTGAATTGTGGCAGGTTGAACTCATCCAAAAGCAGGAAGCGTTCAGTCTGGCGTGGTTTTTGCCTGCGGTGTGGCGATTCCGCAATCTGCTGGGGGAGGTGCTGTTGGCGTCCTTCTCGCTGCAACTGTTGGGACTCACAACGCCGATCATTACCCAGGTGATCATCGATAAGGTGATGGTGCAAGAAAGCTTGCCCACCCTGGATGTGATGGCGATCGCCCTCCTCTGCGTAGCCGTATTTGAGGCGTTCTTGGGATCGCTGCGGATGTACATCTTCACCCACACCACCAATCGCCTGGATATGGCGCTGTCTGCCCAACTCTTCCGCCATTTGATGCGGCTGCCGTTGGCCTATTTTGAGGCGCGACGGGTTGGGGATACGGTGGCACGGGTACAGGAGTTGGAGGAGATCCGCCAATTTTTGACTAGTACGGCTCTTACCGTGATCCTGGACAGCATTTTTGCGGTGGTCTATCTGGTCGTGATGTTCTACTACAGCCCCTTACTGACCGGGATCGCCCTAGCCGTCTTGCCCCTGTTTGCGATCTTGACCCTGATCGCTACGCCAATTTTGCGAAACTGGCTGAACGAAACCTTTAACCGCAGTGCCGACAGTCAGGCATTTCTCGTTGAAACGATTACCGGAATTCATTCGGTCAAAGCTCACGCGGCGGAAAAGGCATCGCGCGATCGCTGGGAGGGACTCTACGCCCGGTTTGTTCGTACCGGATTCCGCGCCGCCACCACCGCAAACATCAGCAACCACATCGGCGATTTTCTCACCAGTTTTTCCTCGCTGCTAATCCTCTGGTTTGGGGCGCGATTGGTGATCGATCAGCAGTTCACCATTGGTCAGTTAGTCGCCTTCCAAATGTTATCGGGACGGGTCACAGGGCCACTGCTCCGGTTAGTCCAGCTTTGGCAGGAGTTGCAGCAGGTTTTGCTCGCGGTGGATCGCATCGGGGACATTCTCAACGTTGCACCAGAGGCCGAACCCGGCACCGGACTCACCCTGCCCCCCATCCATGGGGAAGTGTCGTTTGATCAGGTTTTCTTCCGCTATCAGCCGGAACAGGAGCCAATTTTGCGCGGCGTCTCCTTTACCGTCGAACCGGGGATGTTCGTAGGCGTCGTCGGGCGCAGCGGATCGGGTAAAAGTACGCTATCGAAACTGATTCAGCGGCTCTACCTCCCCGAATCGGGACGAATCTCCATCGATGGATTTGACATCAAGAGTGCGGATTTGTCGTCGCTGCGTCCCCAGATTGCCGTGGTGTTGCAGGAAGATTTCTTGTTCAACGGCAGCGTACTGGAAAACATCATGCTGGGCAATCCCGACGTGACTGCTGAACAGGTGGTAGAAGCGGCGCGGATGGCAGTTGCCCACGACTTCATTTCCGATCTGCCCTACGGCTACGAAACCAATGTGGGCGAGCGGGGAACGTCCCTGTCCGGTGGTCAACGGCAGCGAATCACCCTAGCACGAATGTTTCTTTCTGATGCGCCGATCATCATCCTAGATGAGGCTACCAGCCACCTCGACGCCGAAACGGAACAGCAGGTGTTGGAAAATCTGAAGAAAACCTCGAAAGGCCGTACCGTTTTCCTGATTGCCCACCGTTTTGCGCCCCTGAAAAATGCTGATCTGATTCTGGCAATGGAAAAAGGCGTGATTGTGGAGCGGGGAACCCATGATTCCTTGCTGCGCGACAAGGGGCTGTACTGGTCGCTCTACCAGCGGCAAATGGCATCGGTGTAGGCGATCGCCTTCTGGTATGCGCTCGATCCAAAGCTAGGCTATTGCAAGGGCAGTTCGACCGTAAACCGAGTCTCTTGCTCCTGGCTTTCCACCGAAATTTGTCCCCCGAGTTGCAGGGTCATCTGTTTGATCAGGGTTAATCTTAATCCAGTTCCCCCTTGCTTCCAGGGATCAGCAGTGGGAACTCGATAAAACATGTCAAACACATGGGTCAGTTCTTCGGCGGGGATCGTAACCCCTGTGTTAGAGACTTGGAGCCTAATCGTATCTGCTCCACTGGAAACCTTCACTTGAATGTGGGCGTTCGTCGGTGAATACTTACAGGCGTTTTCTATCAGTTCGGTGACGATGCGCTGCAAACTTTGGGGGTTGGTGTACAGCAAGGGCAAGTTTTTGGGAATGTACGCCTTGAGGGTTTGCTGTTTTTCCTGGGCGCGGCCTTGGAAAGAGTCCACAATCGGCATTAGCCAGTCCGCTAGGTGAACCATGTCTTTGACGGCAGGCGGCAGCGTAGCATCGGTTTGCTGGAGATAGAGCAGATCCTCGATTAAGCGAATTTCGCGATCGCACTCGTGGTGCAGAATTTGAAAATAGCGGGCAATTCGACTCTGCTGATTTTGCGGTTTAGAAAGTTCTGCAAACAGCGATAACTCTTGATTGAGGCTGACGCCTAGCATCTGCAACGCCATCTTCATGGAGGTAATCGGCGTCCGCAGCTCATGGGAAATGGTGCTGAGAAAATCATCCTTAAGCTGGTTGAGCCGTTCAAGCTGGGCAACCTGCGCTTGGGATGCTTCGTAGAGTCGGGCTTGCCGAATGGCGATTGCACACTGGTTCGCCACCTGTTCTACTAAGCGAATATCCTGCTCATTAAAACAGTAGTAGCGATGGTTCATCAGCCAGAGGCTCCCCAGAATGCCACGATCATCCCGAATTGGACAAGCAAGTAACGCTACCTGTCCCCGTCGAGGATTGGGGAGCAGCGAACAAAACTGAAAATGATGACCCTGCAAAATTTGCTGGTATAGCTCTGGGAAGTCGTCAATATGGGACACCCGCCGGGTCGAGCGACAATCCGCTGCTGTGTATTCGTAATAAATGGTGGAGGTACCCTGGGACAGATCGAACATGGCCGCATTGCATCCCTGGATTTCCAGACCACAGGCTAACTCGCGGACGACCGTTTCTAGAATTTGCGCCTCGTCTAGACTGTCTCGCACCCGATCCGTGATGCGCTTGAGGGTTGCCTCGCAGTTAAACGCAAGCTGGAGCTGCATGGTTCGTTGCCGCACCTGCCGTTCTAAGGTGGCCTTCGATCGCTGGACTTTCAGATGCAGGTCGGAAATATCGTGAAATACAAGGGCGATCGCCCTATTCCCTTGATGCAAGACGGTTTGAGCCGTTGCACTCACCCAATGGATTTTGCCATCCCCGATTAGCAAACGACATTGCCACGCATTGAGGCAGGCAGGGGTTTCGCCCATGCTGGTCAAGAAGGATTCGAGAATGACTCGATCATCAGGATGGAGAAACGGTAGAAAGGAATGCCCTACAAGGGTTGTTCTAGGGCACCCCAGAGCCTTTGCTCCCATCGTGTTGATCACCTGAATCATTCCATCCAAGGTTAAGACGACGTAGGGGACGGGCAGCGCATTGTGAAGTTCTGGAGCCGCGAGAGACACCGAAACCGACTGGATCGGGCTCGGTTGAGTGACGGCTAAGGGGTCTGCTTTGGGACTCGGTAAGCCCGATAGCGAAAAATCGTGAGAATCAATGGGAAGGAGATAGCTCATAGAATAGTTTGACTCTATACCTTAGGGTTCCCGCATAAACGTCAGGAGTTGCTATGAGACGTTAAGAAATCCTCTCCGCAGTTGAGAAAGCATTCCGACTGTCGTGAACCGTTGTTAGCTGGTTTAGCGTGCCCAATACCGTGTATACAACCGGATAGGTTTGCGATCACAAGAGGAAGAATCTTTATAGCAATAAAAGAGTGGGTTAGGACGGGGTGCAGGGGTTTCACCCCTGCGTGGGGGCTGCGCCCCCATCCCCCCTTTGTCCTAACTTCTCCACTGCAATAGCTTTAGGTACGGCACAATCTTTGAACTGTCGTGAAAGACGGTTGATTGTTTGTGAGTTTGGGGGCGATCGCGGGCATTCTAAGCAGTATGGGTAACCCTACAATATAGACCACCAATTATGTGACGTACTCCCGACACCGATGCAAACATACGGTGCGGGCTTCTCCCACCGGA
>JACYMB010000402.1 GCA_015272205.1 Synechococcales cyanobacterium T60_A2020_003
ACCTGAAGGCTAGTCTATAGGATCCTGCCATTGTCAGCGCTTTTTGAGTAGTTACCGTAATTGATATAGCTGATGCCGCTCAGAGGGCGTAAACTGGGTATAGCTCATAAGGATCTTCATTTGTTGTACTAAACATCAGAATATCCTTATGGGTCCCGCACTCGAATCCCCCTAGGGGTTGCACTTCAGATTTGAATTGGCGAGCCAACCGACTGCAGACACACCAGTCCTGATTGATTCGGTGGAACTTGCTTCTCACTCTACCTAAAAGGAAAATACATAACATGTCCAGAATTACCTCTGCACAACTGGAAAGCTCTCGTGTCGTTTCGGGCTATGTGGATTTTGAAGCCGTGGTTCGAGTTGAATTTGCCCCCCATGAGATCGGTCATCTCTGGGAGCTTTCAATGCAACTGCGCGAAGATGACATTCGCTCAGATGACGATCTAGGAGGTCCAGCACGACGCAACCTGACGGCAACCAACCAGGAAATGACGGTCAAAATTGCCCATCGCTTGCGGGCTAAAACAGTTGATACCGAATGGGGCGACGAAGCAGTCTATGGAGTGCTTACTCTCCGCCCCTTGAATCCGCCACCCGCATTTATCACCTCAACCGCCCGTACAGGGATTGAAGTGGTCAACGTTTAGTTCAACTGGCTCACGATCGAACGCAAGATCTATCTAATTCATCCGCGCGATCGCAGGTTTACGATCGCGCAGATATTTTCGCAATAGTAAGCATCGATTCTCAATAATCCCAGTGTTTTTGGAGCGATTACGAAGTTCCGGGGTTTGAGGTGTCTAAACCGTATATAAAAGACCTCTTTTCTATACAGTTATCGCCCAGGTGGCTAAATCAACGCAAACTTACCAGCCGCCCGGTCGGTTGAAGAATTCCGACTATCGCAGCCGTGAACATCTGACGATCGAGGAAATTGAGTTGCTCCTAGAGGCCGCCGATAGCTATGGTCGCCATCAGGTTAGGAATCGCCTGATGATTTTGCTGGGATTTCGGCACGGGTTACGGCGGGAGGAGATTTCGTTGCTGCGTTGGGATGCGATCGACTGGAGTAATCAGCAGATTTCGATTCAGCGGGTGAAGGGGTCGGAGTCGGGGATTCATCCGTTGCAGGCGGATGAGATTGCGCTGTTGCGGCGGTTGCAGCAGGTGGAGAAGTATGAGGAGAATGGGTTTGTGTTTGTGGGGGAGCGGGGGGAACGGTTGGGGGCGATCGGGGTGAGTCAGACTTTAAAAAGAATCGCGGCAGCTTGCGATCCGAAGCTGCCGCTACTGTTTCATGCCCATATGCTGCGGCATTCCTGCGGGTTTTGGTTGGCGAATCAAGGGTATGACACGCGGTTGATTCAAGACTGGCTGGGGCACCGGAATATTGAGCATACGGTGCGGTATACGAGGTTGAGTCCGGAGCGGTTTAAGGTGATTCGGTGGGAATGAAACAAGCTACCGACGCTCATCGCACTAGGCAAAGCCGCAACCATATGTTGACCATCGGGAAACGATTGAATACAATAAAGGTGGGCAAAGCCAAGGGGTAGTCGTATGACTGCCGCACCAAACCGCATCCTGGATTGGCGGTTTTTGTGTTTTAAAGGATTTGATAATCCACAGCTAGAGATTATCGAAGCAGTAATACTTCACACCCATCCGCTCAACCTCTGCTGGAGGCAAAACAGCATCGATTAGCTTCTGATGTTGTTTCAGTGCCTGAAATGCTAAATTATCTGGCTGTTCTTTAGAACGAGCCACTGGATATAAACAAAGATCTGCAACCTGCAAGATGACATGGCTCTTCGATTTACTATCAATACCAGATAAGACTTGACACAGCTGGGATGTTTCTAACGGATTATATTTGGCTGAATTTTCCTGACTGAAAGGAGTTCCAGAGTTTCGTAAATCGTTAAAATAGTGTTTTAATAGCCGATTCTCTTTTTTACCTGCTTTTTCGAAATAAACCATAACTTTTCCATTTTTCTGAGCCACATATTTAGCAACACGCTCCAACACGATCGAGAATGAACTTTTCATCATCTCCCATGTATTTTCTCCATACACATTAAGATATCTATCGAGGTAGCCTTGCCGCGATACAACGCCAATTCAAATCTGAAGTGCAACCAATTCTGATGTACTGCTGAAGAATACTT
>JACYMB010000403.1 GCA_015272205.1 Synechococcales cyanobacterium T60_A2020_003
CATCCTGGCATTTTACGCCGCAGAGCGGCGGGGAATCGACCCGCAGGGATTGAAATCAATGCAGTCTCAGGACTCTATGCCTTGGAAAGGGGCGATCGCGCCTTATTTTCACGGGCAGTGTCGCTGGCTTGATCAATGGAAATCACCTCGGCAGTATTGCTTTCCCGTGCCACCCGCACCAACAACCCCGCCGTAAATAAACTCGCCAACATGGAACTGCCGCCATAGCTAATCATCGGCAGCGGTAAACCTGTTGTGGGGAGCATTCCCGTCGTGACACCAATATTGAGAATGGATTGCCCAATCAATAAAGTCACCGTTCCCATCGCTACTAGGCGATGCACTGGATTGCGCGTTTTGATAGCCACTCGTAGGCCAAAGGTGGTGTAGGTAGCCAGCAGAACTAACAGGATTAGGCCGCCAATCAATCCAAATTCTTCGGCGTATACGGAAAAGATAAAGTCCGTGGTTTGGATGGGCAGATAAAATAGTTTTTGGGTTGAAAGTCCGAATCCTGACCCAAATAGGCCACCAGACCCCACGGCAAGCAAACTTTGAATGAGCTGATACCCATCCTGCATCGGGTCAGCCCAGGGATTCAAAAACGAGATAATGCGTCGTCGTTGATAACTTTTGACACTAACACTCAGAACGGCTAAACATAGTCCTGAACCCGCCGCACCCATGAGGTAGGAAAACGGCAGTCCCCCGGCGAGGGCAATCATCCACACGAGTAAGCCACAGAGAGCGGCGGTACTGAGGTTCGGTTGAAGCAAGATGCAGCCTACGACGAAGGCAAAGATTCCTACCCAGGTTAGGCGGATCGACCAATTTAAGCGATACCAGTTGCCAAAGACGCGGGCGCTCTGCATCACGAGAAAGGGTTTGATTAATTCCGAGGGCTGAATGGCGACAGGACCCAGGGCTAACCATCGAGTTGCACCATTCACTGTAGAGCCTACGCCCGGAATCAGGGTCATCATAATCAACCCTAGAGCAAAGAGTAGCATCCAGTCTGCGATGGAAAGTAGCCGATCCATAGGACTATGGACAACGACGCTAAAACCCACCAACCCGATCGCAATCCAAATGAGCTGGTTCCGAAAGTAGTACAACCCACTTCCGGCTTCATGGCTGGCGACGGCATAGGACGCTGAAAACAGGGCTACTAATCCAACGAATAGCCAGAGCAACGTGAGCCAGCGCAACATTCGGGCTTCGAAGGCCCAATCGTTGACCGATGAATCGAAAAAGGGGAAGAGGTAGCGGAGCTTCACAAGACCTCAGCGGCTCAAACGCTATATATGGGTATAACAGATGAAAAGTAATCCGTAGCGTCCCAACATTAGCGTAATTCGCCGGAAAACACAAAGCCCTCGATACACACAGAAATATAGCTGTTGCCAGCTAGCTGAGGACATGGACATTTTGGTAGGGCGACGAAGCCGCCCCACCAAAATGTCCTAACCGATATGGCTAGCGCTATATCTGCAACTCGTCTTAAACCACCAACTGGAGATGGGAACCGGATTGGCTCTTGGTGACTTCAATGCGGGTCTGGAAGGCTTCCTTGAGGTGGGGCATGTGGGTGACGGTTAGGATACAGGCAAAATCGGAGGCGATCGCCTGAATTGCGCCGACTAGACGACTGCACCCGATATTATCTTGGGTGCCGAAGCCTTCATCGATAATCAGCATTTGCAGGGAGGTTCCCGATCGCTGGGCGAGCAGACGGGCTAGGGCAAGGCGAATGGCAAAGTTGACCCGAAAGGCTTCGCCCCCGGAATAGGTTTCGTAGGGACGGGTGCCCTGAATATCGCTGATCAGGATATCCAGGGTGTCAATCATCTTGGTGGCCGTCCGCGAGGAGCCTTTGCGGGCGCGTTGGGTCACGAACTGGACGTGGAGTTGGTGGGCGGTGAGGCGTCCGAGGAGTTGGTTGGTTTCGGCTTCTAGCTGGGGCAGGATGTTTTCAATCATCAATGCTTGAATTCCGTTCTTACCAAAGGCTTGCGCCAGTTCTAGATAAATGCGGTGCTGGCGGCGTGCGAGTTGGAGTTGTTGCTGTTGCTCGGCCTTTTGGGTGTGGAGGGCTTCGATGTGCTGGAGTTGCTGCTGCAATCGTCCCAAGGTGGCCAGATGCTGATCCAGGTGCGCTCGCCGTTCTTGCATGACGGTTTCTAGCGCAGAGAGGCGATCGCTCGGATCGGGGGTTTGCTGAAGCTGGTCGGTCAGCTGGCGGATAGTTTGGGCAACGATGGCGAGTTCGTGCTGGCGTTCGGAGAGGGTGGTTTGAATCTGCTGGAGGCGCTGCTGGTGGAGGGGGTGCTGTTGCTGAGCGTTCAACAACTCTTGATAACGGATTTGCCAAACCTGAGCCTCTTTGAGGGTGAGGCGGAGTTGAGTATGGTATTCGCTATCGTAGGCGATGTCGGCAAGCTGGCGTTGGAGAGACTGGATCTGTTGATAGAGGACGGATTGCTGAGACTGTTGGATCTCGGTTTCAAGTTCGGCGATCGCCTCTTCTAAAGTTGGGCGCTGTTCGTCGAGGCGGGCGAGTTGGCGCTGGGCGTGGGTGATTTCGGCATGGCGAATTTCGGCCCACCGCCATCGGTCTACGTCGCCACGGGCAAGGGCATGGGTGCGATCGTCGTAGGCGAGATCGTGGAGGGTTTGGTCGAGTAGCCGCCGTTCGTCCTGCAGGGGAGCGGCGTAGGTTTTGGTTTCTAAAACTTGGGTGAGTTCAGTCCGTTCGGCTTGTATTTGCTGAAGCCGCGATTCGGTATCGGTGAGGGTGTGAACCTGTTGCTGCAAGCGTCCTCGAAGTTCTAGGGTAGCTCCGTAGCTGCTGAGTTCTTGCTCTAGCTCACGATACTCTTGGCGCAGGACTTGAATTTCCCGTTCGGAGACGGCAAGCTGTTCGCGTACGACCCAAAGCTGCCGTAAGACCTCGTTGTATTTCTCCTGATGCCGCGCCAGGACGAGCTGCCAGTGGTGTTCATCTAAGGGGCGATCGCACAGGGGACACAGGGGGGAAGGCTCTTTGTAGGCTGCAAAGGCAGGTTGAGCCTGAGTTTGGGGCGTTAAGGTGACAACCTCGTAGACACTCTCTGTTTCAGCGGCGTAGCGTTCGGAGAGACTGGCTCCCTGCTCAACGAGGGGCTTGGTGGTGTCGGGATTCCAGACGTTGCCTTGATGTTTGAGGAGTCGGATCTTTTGATCGAGTTCTGCGAGTTGGGTTTCATAGATACGCTGATCGGCTTGGAGGCGTTCCATGAAACTCCGTCTTTCGAGTCCTTTTTCACGCACATCGTTTTGATAGGCGCGTCGTTTTTCTAAATAGTCAATCTGGGTCGCGACATCTTGAATGGCATGCTGAAGCTGGGGCTGTCGGCTGTGCTGGGTTTGGAGTTGTTGCGCGGTGGCATCCAACGACTCGATGCGGGCGATGATCCGGGCTTCGGCCTGGTCTATTTGGGTTTGGAGTTGCTGTCGTCGTTGGAGCAGGGGAACGGCTTTGGCCTGAAGCTGATTTAGCTCGGACAGTCTATCTTGCGCCTGCCGGAGTTGCTGGAGGGCGGCGGCGATGTCGTCTGTTTTAGCTAGGGTGCGCTGGAGGTCGGTGGCTTGATCGGTGAGGCTTTGATATTCGATCTGGGCTTGGCGGAGGCGATCGCCCAGTGCCCGGAGAAAGGTTTGATACTCTTTCTCTAAGGTTTGCAGCTTGGCCTGCGTTGCTTGGTGGAGTTGGAATTTAGCGCTTTGGACTTCGTCTTCGGTTTGAAGCTGTTGCCAGTTTTGATAGCCGTGGAGAATGGTGGGGGCGTGCTTTAGACAGTCCTCGATGTGTTGGAGTTGCTGTTGGGCGGCCTGCTGTTCTTTCTGAAGGCGATCGCAGTCTTGGGTGAGTTCCTGTTGCCGATGGTGCTGAAGCTGTAGGGCTTGCGTCCATTTTTGGCGTTGCTGGTGAAGGGTTTGGAGGTGCTTGGCGATGTCAGCGTCGTTGGCCTGTTGGTCTTTGAGGGAGGCTAGACTGGCTTCAATCTGGGCTTTCTCAGCTTGGAGTCCCTCCCCGTCCTGAATTTGGTGTTGAATGTGATCCAGGTTGCGCTCAATGAGGGCTATTTCGGCTTTGGACTGGCGCGATCGCTCTTTGGCTTCTTCGGCTAGGGTGTCGTACTGATCGAGCTTAAGGAGATCGGAGAGGATCTGTTTCCGCTCGCTGGGACGCTTCAGCATAAACTCGTCGGCGCGTCCCTGGCGTAGATAGGCGGAGTTCACAAAGGTGTCATAGTCCAGCTTCAGGTGTTGCTGGATGAGCTGTTGGGTGGCGCGAATGCCCCGTGCGGTCAGAGTGCGGAAGCCGCTGGGGGTGCGAACTTGGAATTCTAAGTAGCTGGACTGGTTACGCTGCCGACTGCGAATGATGCGATAGAGATGGCCTGCATGTTCAAAGACAAAGTCTACTTGGGCTTCTAATTCACCGAGGTGGATGACATCATCATCGTTGCTGGCGCGGCTTTGTCCCCATACAGCCCAGGCGATCGCTTCTAGCAACGACGATTTTCCGGCTCCATTTTCACCACAAATACAGGCAACATGAAGCCCTGCAAACTCTAGGGTTGCGCTACGATAACTCAGAAAATTTTTGAGAGTGAGCCGCTGTGGAATCATGTCGATCACTCGACGACGTAATCCAAGCTTAGCAGTACATTCGCACTTTTAGTACGAGTGTTTGGAAGAACTTGGTCGTTTTGCTGAAGATCAGGTCAATGCTAAGTATCCAGCGGACTCCGCACGCCTCGCCCCCGCGATTCAAAATATGGGCAACTTGGTGACTCGGCTATGGGAGTCTGACTGAGGTCTAATACCAACCGTCCATGACGCGGTGGCGTTACCCCGCAGGATAAAAATCTATTTTCAGAGCAATTCGACATGATCTGCCTACACTTATAGCTGTTGCCAGCTAGCTGAGGACATGGACATTTTGGTGGGGCGACGAAGCCGCCCCACCAAAATATCCTAACCGATATGGCTAGCGCTATATTTCCTTTATCTAGCGAATCAATCCTACATTTGCGAGGGGGAAACTAACGAGAACCCGCTCTTCCCGCCCTTGCCTCAAAAGGGTCTTCAGCCTTACCTATGCTTAGGTTGAGACACCGCGTAAACCGCTGTAGATTGGGCTTTGCCCTTCAGGAAAATGCATCCCATTGAGGTGCAGGAAAAAGCAGATGCAACTTGGTGATAGACAGATTCCGTCAGCAGCACTTGATTGGGTGACGCTGCCGAGGTCAACCGAGACGCGATGTTGACTACATCGCCTAAAATATTGAACTCTCGTCGTCCTCTGGGTTCTCCCACCTCCGCCGCAAAGACCTGATCCATGGCAATTCCAATCCGATATCGAAGGGCGATCGCCGTTTGGGTCGCTGGAAGCGGCGCAGATCGCCTCTTGATTTGCTGACAATTTCCAGCATTGTGGAAAAGTAGTGATTGAGGATGGTCAACAACCGCTCTGCTCCATCCCGTCCGGCGATCGCGTGGGCTTCCATCAATGCGGTAAATCCAGCGAGGTCGGTAAAGAGCAGCGTGCCCTCTTGCCAGTGCGATCGTGTCTGTCCGGGAATGGGTGGATTGCGGGCAACGGATCGGGGAACGTAGTCGCTCAGAATGTACTGAAGGGTACGCAGGTGGTGAAATACCTGAGTGAGATGCTCTGAAGATGGCTGAATCCAAGTGCTGGCATACAGGGGGGCTGGGAGGAGCGATCGCAATCGCCATTCAATCCCTGCGGGTCGATTCCCCGCCGCTCTGCGGCGTAAAATGCCAGGATGA